>JAZSDE010000018.1:0-6332 GCA_045531015.1 Faecousia sp. | reverse complement strand
TCACCACTGGTCTGTCGGGAGGCGGCGATCCTTGCTGCCGGGGATGCGGATGCCCGGACCAGCAGTCTGGATATCCCGGAGACTGCCGAAAAGCTGGCAGCCTTTTTTCGGGAGCATTTGGAAAATCCCAAGCCCTGCTATTATGCAGACAAAGAGGGCTTGCCCAAGCAGTTTGCCTTTTGTCCCGTAACCCAGTACGGCGAATGCCGGCAGGCGGAGAGCTTTGCCCAGCTGCTGGATATGATCTATATTGTAAAGGACCGCCGGGATGCAATGCGGCAGAAGGGGCAGACTGTCCGAAAGACGGTGTCCAACCTTTGTCAGCGGCTGCGCCGGAAGATCGGCATTCAGGAAAAGGAGCTTGCCGAGACTTATGACCGGGAACGGCTGCGGCAGTTAGGGGATATCGTTACTGCCAACCTCCACCGGATCACCAAAGGACAGACGGTTCTTATTGCCCAGGATTTTTACGATGAGAATATGACGGAGATTGAAATTCCTCTGTCACCCATTTTAAGCCCCCAGCAGAATGCGGCGAAATTCTATAAAGACTACACCCGTATGAAAAATGCGGAAAAGGAACTGACCCGGCAGCTGGAGCTGGGAGAGCTGGAGCTGAGCTACCTGGAAAGCGTGCTGGAGGCTCTGTCCCGGGCGGACACCGATGCCCAGCTTGAGGAGATCCGCCAGGAACTGCAGGCGGGTGGTTATCTGCGCCCGGACAGCGGCAAAAAGCGGATGCGTCAGCCCAAAAGCGATTTTATGCGGTTCACCTCCACCGATGGCTATGCTGTTTTGGTAGGCAGAAACAACCGGCAAAATGAGGAGCTTACCTTTAAGTTGGCGAGAAAAGACGATCTGTGGCTCCACGCCCAAAAGGTCCACGGCAGTCACGTGATCATCGCCTGCGGCGGCAAAATACCCCCGGACGATACGGTGACCCAAGCCGCCCAGCTTGCCGCCCACTATGCGGAAACTGCCGGCGGTCAGAACATCCCGGTAGATGTGAATCCCGTGGGGAAAATCAAACGCATACCCGGCGGCAAACCGGGTATGGTCATCTACCACAGTCACCGCACCGTGATCGTAAACCCCTATCCCGACATCGTAGTGGATGCCCTGAATGCAGAAAAGAAAGAAACCGAAGGATAAAAAGAGGGTCGAAGGGCCCTCTTTTTATTCGTGTCAAAAGGAAAAATCCAAAATGTAGGGGGCGGCGCCACGACGCCCCGGCGGTAAAATGCTGCGATTAATCGATATTTCCGGCAAATTCGTAACATTTTTGAGGCGGGCCGTCGAGGGCGCCGGCCCCTACAAATAGGTTCTTTGACACTCTGAGGAGAGCTGAAAAGCTCTCCTTTTTGCTTTCTTGGATGAAATTCCTAAAAATTCATATATTATTCAAAAAAGAGCTATTGACAATTTTAGCACTCTGTTGTATAGTGTGCTTAGCACTCAGAGACAAAGAGTGCTAACGCGAAGGGAGGAATCCAAATGGAAATGACCGAACGGCAAAAAAAGGTGCTGCGCTGTATCGTGGACCTTTATATCCGCACTGCTGAGCCTGTCGGCTCCAAGGCCATTGCGGCACTGCCGGATATGCAGTATTCCTCCGCTACCATCCGCAATGAGATGGCAGAGCTGACCGCGATGGGTTATCTTGACCAGCCTCACACCAGCGCAGGCCGTGTGCCATCCGCTGCCGGTTATCGGATCTATGTGGATGAGCTGATGCAGGATTACCGTCTTTCCTTGGATGAGACCCAGTCTATTAACGAGGCATTGGAAGAAAAAATGCAGCGAGTGGATAAACTGATGGAAAAGGTGGCAAAGCTTGTTTCCCAGGCTACCGACCTTCCGGCCATTTCTGCGGCATCCCGGCAGGGCGGCATAAAGGTTCGCCGCTTTGATCTCATTTTGGCAGGCGAGGGCAGCTTTATCTTGGTGGTAATGCTTTCTAACGATGAAGTGGTCAACAAGCTTATTAAGCTGCCGCTTAGTATCACGGAAGCTGACTTGCAGCTTCTTTCCGCACTGCTCAATGCCACAATGACCGATCTGACCCGGGAAGAATTTACCCAGAGTCTCCTTGAAAAGGTAATGCGCTCTGCGGGCTCGGCTTCCAGCTTGGTGCCGGTAATTGTAGAGTTTACCGCGGATACGCTCCGGCGGCAGACAGACACCAATATGGTAGTCACAGGTCAGATGCGACTGCTGACCCAACCGGAATACCGGGACGTGGACAAAGCGCAAAAACTGATGACCAGTTTGGACGAGGAAGCCCTCTCTAACCTGCCTGCGGTGATGCAAAATGCAAACGGCACACAGGTTTTGGTAGGCCCGGAAAATGTGGCCCGGGAGCTAAAGGATACCAGCGTGGTTATGACAAAATTTGACATAGGTGACGGTATGCAGGGTATGATCGGTGTGGTTGGCCCCACCCGAATGGATTACGCGAAGGTCACCGCCCGGCTCAGCTACTTTGCAGAGAGCCTGTCCCGGATGTTTGCAAAACCGGAACAGCCCCAACTGACGGGCAAAACGGATGAGGAGGCATAAACGTGGCCAAAAAGAAAAAAGATGAGGAAGTAAATGTAACCCCCGCCGAAGAAACGGTTGCGGAACCCGTAGAAGAGACTCCGGTGGTCAACGAATGGGAGGAAAAGTATAACGCAGAGCACGACGCCCATTTGCGGCTGGCTGCGGAATATGACAATTTCCGTAAGCGCAACACCAAGGAAAAGGAGCTGCTCTACACCCTCGGCAAGGCCGAAGCAGTAGAAAAGCTCTTGCCGGTGTACGACAACCTGGAGCGGGCGCTCAATCAGCCCACCGCTGACGAAGCCTACAAAAAGGGCGTGGAGCTGACAATGACAGAGCTTATTAAGATCTTCGGCACTTTGGGTGTGGAGATCTACGGCGCAACCGGCGACAAATTTGATCCTAATATCCACAATGCGGTGATGCACGTGGATGACGAAGCTTTTGGAGAAAACACTATCACCCAGGTGTTCCAAAAGGGATTTAAAGTGGGCGAAAAAATTGTAAGATTTGCGATGGTTCAAGTCGCAAACTAAAAGCCTCCCTTGTGTAAAGGGAGGTGGCTCGCAGAGCCGGAGGGATTGACAATCCCCCAGTCACAGCAAAGCTGTGACAGACCCCTTTGCACAAGGGGGCCTTCAGATGGTAAATAATTTAAGTTTATATAGGAGGAAATTATTATGGGTAAGATTATTGGTATTGACTTGGGTACGACTAACTCTTGTGTTGCTGTTCTGGAAGGCGGCGAGCCTGTTGTGATCGCCAACGCCGAAGGCGGCCGCACCACACCTTCCGTTGTGGCATTTGCAAAAACTGGCGAGCGTATGGTCGGTCAGGTGGCAAAGCGTCAGGCTGTCACCAACGCAGACCGCACCATCGCTTCCATCAAGCGCCATATGGGCGAAAACTATCACGTAACCGTGGACGGCAAGGGCTACACCCCTCAGGAGATCAGTGCAATGGTGCTGCAGAAGCTGAAGGCTGACGCCGAGGCTTACTTGGGCCAGACCGTTTCCGAAGCTGTCATCACCGTTCCTGCTTACTTCTCTGACGCACAGCGGCAGGCTACCAAGGATGCCGGCAAGATCGCCGGTCTGGAGGTAAAGCGCATCATCAACGATCCGACTGCAGCTGCGCTGGCTTACGGCCTTGATAAGGAAAACGAGCAGAAAATTATGGTCTATGACCTTGGCGGCGGCACCTTCGACGTTTCCATTTTGGAGATCGGCGACGGCATTGTGGAAGTTCTCGCCACTGCCGGTGACACCCGTCTGGGCGGTGACGACTTTGACCAGAGAATTATGGACTACCTCGTAAACGAGTTCAAGAAGGCCGAGGGCGTAGACCTGAAGAACGACAAGATGGCTATGCAGCGCCTCCGTGAGGCAGCCGAGAAGGCAAAGATCGAGCTTTCCGGTATG
Source organism: Faecousia sp. (assembly GCA_045531015.1). Taxonomy (GTDB): domain Bacteria; phylum Bacillota; class Clostridia; order Oscillospirales; family Oscillospiraceae; genus Faecousia. The sequence goes on along the minus strand of JAZSDE010000018.1, from coordinate 2,370 downwards.
ACCACCACCACCGTAAACCTGCCTTATATCACCGCAGACATTTCCGGCCCCAAGCATATGGACATCACCATTTCCCGGGCGAAATTCAACGAACTGACTGCCGATTTGGTAGAGCGCACATTGAAGCCCGTCCGTCAGGCAATGAGCGATGCCGGTCTTTCCGCATCTGACCTCAATAAGGTTCTGCTGGTTGGCGGTTCTACCCGTATCCCCGCTGTGCAGGAGGCTGTTAAGAACCTGACCGGCAAGGAAGGCTTCAAGGGCATCAACCCCGACGAATGTGTTGCTTTGGGCGCAGCTATTCAGGGCGGTGTGCTGACCGGTGACGTAAAGGACATCGTTCTTTTGGATGTTACCCCTCTGTCTCTCGGTATTGAGACTATGGGCGGCGTGTTCACAAGACTCATCGACCGTAACACCACCATCCCCACCCGCAAGAGCCAGATCTTCTCCACCGCAGCCGACGGTCAGACCTCTGTAGATGTCCACGTTCTGCAGGGCGAGCGGGAGATGGCGGCCTACAATAAGACCTTGGGTAACTTCCAGCTTTCCGGCATTGCGCCCGCACCCCGCGGCGTACCCCAGATCGAGGTCACCTTCGACATCGACGCCAACGGCATCGTAAAGGTTTCTGCTAAGGACTTGGGTACCGGCAAGGAGCAGCAGATCTCCATCACTGCTTCCACCAACCTCTCTCAGGAGGACATCGACAAGGCTGTCCGTGAGGCTGAGCAGTTCGCTGCTGAGGATAAGGCACGCCGTGAGGAAGTGGATACCCACAATATGGCAGACCAGACCGTCTACCAGACCGAAAAGACTCTCTCTGAGCTGGGTGACAAGATCTCCGAGGAGGAAAAGCAGACCATTCAAACGGCAGTAGATAAGCTGAAGGAAGTCAATAAGGGCACCGATGTGGCGGCTATCAAGGAGGCTACTGAGGAAGTGCAGAAGGCTTTCTACGCGGTCAGCGAGAAGCTCTACAAGAATGCCGCGCCTCAGAGCGAAGGTCAGCCTGCTGACGATGGCGTTGTAGACGCTGACTACGAGACGGTTGACTGATAAAAACCCCAAAGGGGCGGTGACAGCCGCCCCTTCTTGGTGTATAAAGCCGTAAATGTAGGGAACGGATTTATCCGTTCCGTTCATTGCGGGGCGTGGAATGGATAAATCCATTCCCTACGATGTTTTTCGTACATTGAGGTGAAAAAATGGCAGAAAATAAACGGGACTATTATGAGGTGCTGGGGATTCAGAAAAATGCCAGCGCCGAGGATATAAAGCGGGCGTACCGGCGTCTGGCAGGCAAATATCACCCTGACAGAAACCCCGGTGATAAGTCCGCAGAAGAAAAATTCAAGGAGATCGGCGAGGCCTACGAGGTGCTGTCCGACAGTGATAAGCGGGCGCGGTACGACCAGTTTGGCTTCCAGGGTGTTGATCCCAACTTTGGCGGCGGTCAGGGCTTTGACGGCTTCGGAGGGTTTGGCGGCTTCGGAGATTTCGGTGATATTTTCAGTGATTTCTTTGGCGGCGGACGGAGAAGCACCACAAGAAACGGTCCATCCCGTGGCGAAAATGTGGCAATTCGGGTGGAAGTGACCTTTGAGGAAGCGGCATTTGGCGTGGAAAAAGAGGTCTCTGTTCCCCGAATCGAGAATTGCTCTGCCTGCAGCGGTACCGGTTCAGCCGATGGCGCGGTAGAAACCTGCTCCTACTGCCGTGGTACAGGTCAGGTGCGTACCACCCAGAATATTATGGGTATGGCCATCCAGTCTACCGCTACCTGTCCCCAGTGCAGCGGTCGTGGCAAGGTTATCAAAAATCCCTGTCAGACCTGCAAAGGCAAAGGCAAGGTGCGCCGTACACAGAAGGTCAAGGTCAACATTCCTGCCGGTATCGACCACGGACAGAGCGCCCGTGTGCGGGGTGAGGGCTGTGTGGGCAATAACGGCGGCCCCTCCGGTGATCTGCTGGTAGAGGTCTCCATCAAACGGCACCCCATCTTCAAGCGGGACGGTACGGAGGTCTACTGCGAAATTCCTATCACCTTTACCCAAGCGGCTTTGGGCGCAGAGATCGAGATACCCACTTTGGACGGCAAGGTAAAATATGAAATTCCCGAAGGCACACAGACCGGCAAGGAGTTTGTACTCTCCGGAAAGGGTGTTCCGAGGGTGAATGATCCCCGCCGCCGCGGCAATCACCACTTCTTCGTGGTGGTGGAGACCCCTACCAAGCTGACAAAGGAGCAAAAGGAGCTGCTGCGCAAGTTGGATGGCACGATGGATAACAAGTCTACCCCCAAGGCAAAAAAATTCTTTGATACGATCAAGGATATTTTTGATTAAGTAGATCCGCACTGCGATGCAG
>JAZSDE010000102.1:0-2132 GCA_045531015.1 Faecousia sp. | reverse complement strand
GTGGTTCTGATATGCCTGCAACTGTCCACCGGACAGTTGCGGACGGCATGACGATAGCTTGCCCTAGCTGTGAAAATAGGTAACGCGAACATATTTAACCTCCATCCATTGGGTGGAGGTTTTTTGATATATAATAGAGTGGTTCTGATATGCCTGCAACTGTCCACCGGACAGTTGCGGACGGCATGACGATAGCTTGCCCTAGCCGTGAAAATAGGTAACGCGAACGTATTTAACCTCCATCCATTGGGTGGAGGTTTTTTGATATATACATGAACACAAAGCTCCGGACTTAAGTCCGGAGCTTTTATGATGGTTATAGATTGAATTGAATAGTTAGAAGGATTCAAAGATTCACAACATTTAGCCTCTGCCCGGCAAGGAAGGCGCGGATGCTCTCTGCGGTAATGTCCAAAATGCGCTGACGAGCCTCCAGAGGCGCCCACGCCATGTGGGGAGTAATGATGCAGTTTGGGGCGAAGAGCAAAGGAGAATCGGCAGGGATAGGCTCATAATCGACCACATCCATCGCTGCACCGCGAAGTTTTCCTGCCTGCAATGCATCAGCAACTGCAGCTTCGTCTATGAGCGGCCCGCGCGCGGTGTTGAGAAGAATGGCACCATCTTTCATCATAGCGATGGTTTCGTCATTGATGATATGATAAGTCTCGGGGAAAAGAGGCGCGTGCAGGGAGATGATATCCGACTGCTCAAGCAGTTCATTCAAAGAGACATAATCGATGCCCGGGCGGTGCGTGCGGCTGTGTTTTAGAACACGCATTCCCATTGCTTCTGCGATTCGACCGACAGCCTGGCCAATGGCACCGTATCCAACGATTCCAAAGGTTTTACCGTGAAGCTCCATCTGCGGCGTGAGCCAATAGCAGAAGTTGGGGCAATTGGTCCAATCACCGTTATGCACGGAATCGTTGTGAAGTCCTACCCGGTTAACAAGCTCCAGCAACAGAGCAAAGGTGAACTGTGCCACCGCATTTGTACCATAACCGGGCACATTACATACGGGAATGCCTCTTTCTGCAGCAGCTGCACAATCTACCACGTTGTAGCCTGTGGCCAGAATACAGATCAGTTTTAGAGAGGGGCAGGCTGACAAGATTTCTCTTGTAATGGGGGTCTTGTTGAGGAGAATAATGTCGGCATCCCCGATGCGCTCTATGGTATGCTCTGGGGTGGAAGTGCGGTCATAGTAGGCGTAGGAACCAAACTCCCGGAGCCAGTCCCAACTCAGGTCGCCAGGGTTCAGGGCGTTGCCGTCGAGTATTACGATCTTCATGGGGGTAACCTCTTGAACTTTATTTTTCGTATTTTCCTTTTCTTCGGCGGCTATTATAGATCGGCAGAGTAATGCCTACAAAGAGCAGGGTGCATACAAGACTAATGGACAGGCCAAGCTGAAATGCTCCGTTTTCATAGCGGAAGGCGACGGTGTGTGCGCCTTCGGAGAGGGGAATACCCACCATGACGTCGCCGATCAAGGTGATCTCGGCCTCTTTACCGTCCACATAGGCGTGCCAGTTTCCATTCTGAGGGATGGAGGTGTACAGCAGGCCGTCACGGTCACAATTGATCGTGCCTTCTACGAAGGTGTTTTGGAAGGTGGTAAGCTGAAGCGTAGAGGTGTTCAGCACGTCATAGGCTTGCCAAAACAGGTCGTTATCCAAGATGGCGGCCATGGCGCTGATGGAGCCTTGCTCGTTGGCATTGCAGTTGAAGCGGATACTGATGATGTCGCCGGGGTTTACCTCGCTGACAGACAGCATTTGGGGCAGGCTGTAGTTTTCATTGTACAGCTCCAGGCCGTTGAGGCTGACGCAGTAGCTGTTTCGTTTGGTCAGATTGGTCAGATTGATACAGGCAAAGCCGGCCCTGTCGGCGGTGAAGCTGAACACCACGCTGCCGCTGGAAGACTCTGTGCTGTAGCTGGCATAACCGGAATTGCCGGTGCCGGTCAGAGTTGCGCCGTAGGCGGTTACCTCCAACTGGTTGCCGCTGAGCTTCGTCCATACATCTCCTTCGATGCCGGAGGCCAGCTTCAGAAGACGATTCTGGAAATAGAAGGCATCGCCGGTGGTTTGGAAATTGAGGGTGGTAAGCGCAGAGTCAGCCAGAAA
>JAZSDE010000067.1:0-3387 GCA_045531015.1 Faecousia sp. | reverse complement strand
AACCCGTAGAGGCGCTTCACGAAGCGCCCGTCAGCCAGGCTCCAATATCTGTAATGGGCCATTTTTCAATTGCCCCTACAAAAAACATACACATATAGTATATCCCCTGCAGAAAGATTTTGCAAGACATTTGACAATAAGCCCCAGGTGGGTTACAATATTTCCGCGACCAGGTTGGACAGCCGCGGCTGGGCTCCGAAAGGGCCCAGGTGAGGAAAGTCCGGGCTCCACAGGGCAAGGATAACGGGTAACGCCCGCCGGGGGTGACCCCAGGACAAGTGCAACAGAGATATACCGCTAAGTCGGGCTTCGCCCGGCAGCAAGGGTGAAAAGGTGGGGTAAGAGCCCACCCGGCCTATGGAGACATAGGTTTTACGATGTAAACTCTATCCGGAGCAACACCGTGTGTGGGACAATAGGCTTGCCCGGCCGTCCCCAAGAGGTGGCTTGATCCCGTAAGTAATTGCGGGGGTAGATAGATGGCTGTCAAGACAGAACCCGGCTTATAGACTTGTGTTGTAACAAAAAGCACCGCTCATTTGAGCGGTGCTTTTTGTTAGTCTTTTTTATTTTCCTCAAGCTGAACAAGACCGGCAACATCGGAGACCGGCAGAGAAAAGGCAATGCCCTGGGCGGCCTTGGCCATACCCATTTCCTTATAAATGGCATTGAGAACCCTATCACGGATCTCCTTCTCCACGACCATCATAAGAATTTCCTTCTCTTCGTGGAGAGTGATTCCAAAGAATGCGGCTGCCTCTTCACGGGCAGCACCGCGAGCATTGAGGATCGTGCCGCCCCGAACACCCTGTTCTCGGGCTACGTCCATTACATCATCTGCAAAGCCGGAATTAACGATCGCGAAGATCACTTCATGTTTGTTTGTCTTCATCTTATTCCCTCCCCACGCGGTTATTGCTCAAAAATTGGTATAAATTTACGCCGATAATGCTGCTCAGCGGTATAGCAAAGGCGATTCCCTTTCCGTTTTTGATGGTACGGAATTTCTCATCCAGTACACCCAGCACTGTTTGCATCATATCGTCCCGAACAACGCTGATAATAATGGCTTTTTGCTTGTTGAGTCCCAGCATATCGTGAAGATCCGATCTTGCTGTACCGGATCCGGGTATTACCATTTGGCAATTAACCTCGTACTGACTGATGACATCTAAATAAAACTCGCCCTTATTGCGGTCTACCACCGTAAAAAGGAGCTTTAGCTTTTTAATATCGGAACCGTTAAATGTATTTCCCATCTTGCTCCTCCTTACATAAAGTGAATGATCTGCTGATCGTCAGCATCCAAAATCTTCTTCATTGCTCTGTGCTCACGCATTTTGCGATCCACAATAGAGCGGAAGCCAAGAAGCTGAATGGTAATAAGCGGTGTCATTGCAACCAGTGCGACCACACCAAAAGCATCCCTCAGAACCGCTGCTTCACCCTGCAGGCAAACACAAACCCCTGTGATAAAGGGCAAAATGAAGCCAGAAGTCATCGGGCCGCTGGCAACACCGCCTGAGTCAAAAGCTATGGCAGTATAAATAGGCGGCACAAACAGACTTAGCGCCAAAGAGATAAAGTAACCGGGAATAATATAATATACGAGCGAAAAATCATAAATAACCCGCACAACAGATAAGGTAATGGATGCTCCGACACCAATGCACAAACCGGTTATCATTGCCTTTCTGGTCACTAACCCGCTGGTAATTTCCTCGACCTGCTGATTAAGGACGTGGATTGCAGGCTCTGCCAGCACTACCAAAACGCCCATTACAAGGCCAATTCCCGTAAGTATCCACTTATTTCCACCGGCAAGGCTGTAGCCCAGCTTATAGCCAATGGGCATAAAGCCAACATTAACGCCAGTCAGGAAAATAACAAGGCCAATGTAGGTAAATAGAACGCCCAATGCGATTTTAAGCAATCGACGCTTGGACAAGTGTAGGAATGCCACCTGACAGATCAAGAAGAACGCAACAATGAGACCGAGAGCAATGGCAACCTCCTTAGCGGTATGCGCGAACGTATGGCTAAATGCACCTATAATATCACTGCTGACTGCATAATCCGGCACCTGATAAGTTAAATTGCTACCGGAGAAAATACCCAAAACCAATACCGCAAGAATAGGGCCGACACTGCAAAGCGCGACAAGACCGAAGCTGTTTTCCTTGCTCTTTCTGTCGCCTAAAACACCGGCAACACCAACACCAAGTGCCATAATAAAAGGCACGGTAATCGGGCCTGTAGTAACGCCACCAGAATCGAACGCCATAGGCAGCATATTAAGCTTACCGCTGACTGCCATAATCAGTGCCAATGCAAACAGCAGCATATAAAACAACATAAGAATCTGAGAAAGAGATTTCTTAAATACGATCTTCAGAACAGATATGACCAAAAAAGCACCAACACCCACACCAACAGCATAAACAAGCAAGGTGCCGTTCATAACTGCGCTGACCTGCTTTGCAAGCACCTGTAAATCCGGTTCAGCAACAGTAATCAGCATACCAAGGACAAAGCAAACCGTCAGCAAAAGGCCGAGTTTTCGCTGTTTGGCAAGACCGGAGCCAACGTGGGTTCCGATAGGTGTCATCGCAATATCCGCGCCAAGATTAAAGAGGCCAATACCCAAAATCAGCAGCACCGCACCGACTGTAAATGTAATGAGTTCCGCTGCTGTAAATTCAAAGAGCGGTGTCAGCGCTAAAATATACACAATAGCAGTGATCGGGAGCGCCGAGATCAATGCCTCCTTGATTTTTGCCCAAAGTTCTTTCAAAATCTATCACCCTCCTACTCTGTATTTCATTATAGCAGAATTCTTATCTTAATCCAACCCAAATATGCGAACTTTTTGCAAAAAAATTCCCTGGTCAAGTGACCAGGGAATTAAAGTATAGCTATGAATTACTCGTAGATTTCGGTAACAACACCGGAACCGACGGTACGGCCGCCTTCGCGGATAGCGAAGCGCAGACCCTTCTCGATAGCGATGGGGGTGATCAGCTCAACGTTCATAACAACGTTATCGCCGGGCATGCACATCTCAGTGCCTTCGGGCAGAGTGATGACGCCGGTAACGTCGGTGGTACGGAAGTAGAACTGAGGACGATAGTTGTTGAAGAAAGGAGTATGACGGCCGCCTTCTTCCTTGGACAGGACGTAAACCTGGCCAGCGAACTTGGTCAGAGGCTTGATGGAGCCGGGCTTGCACAGAACCTGGCCGCGCTCGATGTCCTTCTTGTCAATGCCACGCAGCAGAGCGCCGATGTTGTCGCCAGCTTCAGCGTAGTCCAGCAGCTTGTGGAACATTTCGATATCGGTGCAGACGGTTTCCTTCATCTCGTCACGCAGACCGACGATCTGAACCTT
>JAZSDE010000101.1:0-9035 GCA_045531015.1 Faecousia sp. | reverse complement strand
AAATGATCTACTGTTTTGGTAAACAGAAGCTGCCTATCCACACCGCATAAGGTAAGCAAATCCCTTACCGGGGTACTGTCCCCCCTGAGAAGCGCCAGCAGAATATGCTCCGGCTCTATCTTACGGCAGCCCCATAGTCTTGCCTCACGGGCAGCATTTCGCAGCAGCTGTCGGGTCTTGTCAGAAAAACCGCGGGGCTTTTCCCGCTCCGGGGTACGCTGTCCGTAGAGCACCACCGCCATGCACCAGATTAGTTCCTCCTCCACCCCTGCGCCCCGCAGAAGCTGCCCTGCAAGCCCCTCTGTTTGGCTCAGTGCCAGCAATAAATGCATATCTTCAATGTCTTGATGACCCAGGATCCGGGCTTTTTCAGCAGCGATCTGCAAAATTTCCCGGGCCGTTTTCCCGTACTGCACCCCGCTTCGCCCCCTTTTTCCGGGAAATTTTTCCCATTCAGGCGAAAAAATATACTTGTTCACAAAAAAGCGGTTGCAATTTGAAAAATCCGTGCTAGAATAGACTTGCGTTTAGTTAAACGCAAACAACACATAAATACAGGAGGGAATATTATGGCTTACAAAATCACCTGCGCTTGCGTTAGCTGCGGTTCTTGTGCAGACAATTGCCCCGTTGAGGCAATCTCCGAGGGCGATGGCCAGTACGTAATCAACGCCGACATCTGTGTCGATTGCGGTTCTTGCGCAGAAAACTGCCCCGTAGAAGCAATCGAGGAAGGCTGATTCTCCGACTTTGCATTCAGCCTGTGCTGCCGAGACCGGTGCGCACAGGCTGATTTTTCTCTTTATGGAGGTCCTATGGAACATCTGCACAACGGCTATACATTGGAATTATCCCCGGACGCATTCCCTTTAAGTACCGATTCTATTGCCCTTGCCCATTTTGTGAAGCTGCCGAAAAACGCCCGTGTACTGGATTTGGGTTCGGGCTGCGGCACATTGGGGCTGTATCTTTGCGCATTGGATGAAAGCTGCACCGTCTGCGGTTTGGAGCTGACAGAAAGCGCTCACAAAATGGCGCTGCACAACGCATCGGTTAACAACATCTCCCACCGTCTTAATAGTGTATGCGGCGACATACGAAACATTCCTGAAATTTTTCCCTCCGGGAGTTTTTCTTGCTGCGTTTCCAATCCTCCCTATTTTTCTTCCGGCCCCCAAAGTCAAAAGACCCCTCTTGCCCGCCGGGAGGACTGCTGTTCCCTTTCCGAACTGTTTTCCGCTGCCAGCTGGGCGCTGCAATACGGCGGTGACTTTTTTATCGTCCACCGTCCGGAGCGGTTAGCGGAACTATGCACCTGCGGCGCACAAAATAAGTTAGAAGCGAAAAGGCTGCTGCTTCTGCGCCATCGGGCAGACGGCCCTGTTTCGCTTATCTTGATGCAATTCCGCAAGGGCGGAAAGCCCGGTCTTATTTGGCAGGAGGAATCCCTCTCCCATCAGGACGGCACACCGACTGCCTATTACCGCAGTCTCTATCATATTTAGGAGGTATCATATGGCAGGTATGTTATATCTTGTCCCCACCCCTATCGGCAATTTGGGTGACATCTCCATCCGCTGCCGGGAGACCTTGGAAGCGGCAGATTTTATTGCCGCCGAGGACACCCGTGTCAGCATTAAGCTGCTGAACCACTTGGGCATAAAAAAGAGCCTTGTCAGCTACTTTGAGCATAACAAGGCGCAAAAGGGCAATATGATTGTTGAACGGATTTTGGCAGGCGAAACCTGCGCGCTGGTGTCCGATGCTGGCTCCCCTGCCATTTCTGACCCCGGTGAGGATCTGGTGCGGCAATGCGCGGAAGCAGGCATTACGGTCTGCGCCATTCCCGGCCCTTGCGCGGTCATTACTGCGCCCAGCATCTCCGGGCAAAGCACCGGCAGATTCTGCTTTGAAGGCTTTTTGTCCACCGCCAAAAAGAGCCGCCGGGAGCACTTGGACTCCCTACGGGATGAAAAGCGGACGATGGTCTTTTATGAAGCCCCCCACAAGCTGCTGGCGACCTTAGAGAGTATGTCTGAGGTCTTTGGTGGAGATCGCCCCATCAGCCTTTGCCGGGAGCTGACAAAGCTCCACGAGGAAGTTGTCCGTACCACCTTGGCTGATGCAATCCAAAAGTACACCGAGCAGCCGCCCAAGGGCGAATTTGTCCTTGTGGTAGCCGGTGCACCGGAAAAGGAAGCAGAAACCGTCACCGAGGATGTGATCATCGCGCGGTTACAAGCATTGATCGAAAGCGGTCTTTCCAAGAAGGATGCCATCAAGCAAACCGCCTCCGAACTCTCCCTACCCAAAAATGAAGTTTATGACATATCGCTGAAATTATAGCAAAATCGCACCACAGGGAATTGTGGTGCGATTTGTTCTTTAGGGAATGGATTTATCCATTCCTCATTGCGGAATGCATAAATGCATTCCCTACGCCAACATCAAAAGAGATTGTAGGGGCGAGCATTACTCGTCCGCGCAGCAGGGAATTACGATTGCGCCGTAAACCAATGCGAAAAGGTAGAATGTACCGCCGGACGGCCAATGGCCGCCCCTACCGCGCCATCGAAAAAGGTGTCATTCTGAGCGAAGGGCTGAAAGCCCGAAGTCGAAGAATCCGTATTCTCTATTTTGGGGAACGGATCCTTCGACTCCCTTCAGCGCTCAGGATGACAGCCATTCATTGAATCTGTCACTAATCAAGCAGCTTCTGCACAGAGAAAAAGCTGTCTTATCCTCTTTTTTGTACTTTGCAAAGTCCTTTTTGCGTAGAGTATCATAGGAGGGATCGGTATGATTATGAGTTATATACTAATCGGCTTTTCTGCTCTTTCTGTCTTTTCTGCGGTGCTGACGGGAAACGGTGGGGCTTTAGGCGCGGCTGTGTTTCAGGGGGCGCAAAGCGGCGTTACACTCGCCGTTTCTATCGCTGGGGCGCTATGTCTTTGGTCAGGTGTGGGATATGTGATGGAGAAAACCGGCATCAGCAAGGGACTAAGCAAGCTGCTGTCTCCCCTGCTGCATTTTATTTTTCCATCCACACAGACAGATACCGCCCTTGCGGGCAGCCTGAGTGCCAACATCTGTGCCAATTTCTTGGGACTTGGAAATGCGGCGACTCCTATGGGCATCGCTGCCGCTGAGCGTTTGGCAAAAAATAAAAACGGCATCGCGACCGATGAGCTGTGCCGTCTCATCGTCCTCAATACCGCATCAATCCAGCTCATCCCCTCTACTGTGGGCGCATTGCGTGCATCCCTTGGCTGCGAAACACCCTTTGACATTCTGCCGGCGGTGTGGGTCACAAGTCTTTGCTCTGCCGGACTTGGACTTACCGCAGCATTCCTGCTGGGAAAGGTCTGGAAGAAATGACCGATTACATCGTACCGCTTATTTTGCTTGCCACCGCCCTTTGGTCGCTGCGCAAAAAGGAAAATACATACGATCTGCTGCTTACCGGGGCATCTCAGGGGTTAAAACTACTTGTCACTCTAATTCCTACTCTCATCATTTTACTGACCGCTGTGGCGATGCTCCGAGCCTCCGGGGCGCTTATGCTGCTCAGTCATTTCCTGTCTCCGGTTTTCAGCTTTTTCGGCATTCCAGCCGAAACCGCCCTTTTGGTACTCGTGCGCCCCATCAGCGGCAGCGCGGCATTGGCCGTAGGCGCAGACCTGATGACGCAGCACGGTGTAGATTCCCAAATCGGGCGGACAGTTGCGGTAATGCTTGGCTCTACCGAGACCACATTTTACACCATAAGTGTCTACTTTGGCGCAGTCGGCATCCGCAAGACCCGGTATACCGTCCTTGCCGCACTGATCGCCGATTTCGTCGGCTTCTTCACCGCGGCCCTCACAGTCCGTTTATTCTTTCCCCAATAACACACGCCGCAGGCTTCCGCCTGCGGCTATGTTTTATATCGTTGGCGCAAAACGGGGGCGATCTGCGATCGCCCCTTAACTTTAACTGATTGGTATGATGAGCATTTTGTCAGGCGCATAGTCATCACCGATGTTGTTGGCAGTTTTGATTGCCGCGACGGTGGTGCCGCTGCGTTTTGCAATGTCCCAAAGGCTTTCCGCCCCGCATCTTCTAAGCAGCAGGCTGGGACGATCCGGGTCTTTTACCATCAGCTCTCCCAAGGTAATGCCGGAAAGAGTGGGCACTGCCCAGTCATTTACTGTCATTTCCCGGGCGGTAAGTGTACCGGTCACCGTCACAGCACCGCCCGACGGCACAGCCTGCGCTTCCTCTGCCTCCCACAAAAGGGTAGGCGTAACGCTGTCATCTGTGGGCATTGGGATACTGCTCTCGAAGCGTCCCTGTTCGCCCCGGAGATTGCCCTCGGGATCTGTATAGAGTATCTGGCACCAGCCGGGCTGAATAAATGCCTGCTCGCCCCGATCCATCATTCCCTGGCCGGGATAGACCGCCGTATCCAGCACCGCCATCACATCTACAGGAAGTGTCATTTCCATAGACGCGTTATGACCGCCCATTTGCAGCACGGTGGGAAGTACCGTTTCCTCCCGGTGCAGCTTGGTTTCCCGGCTGAGGCTGTAGCCATCCTCAGGAATCGTTACAAGCTGCTGATCACTCACCATATACTGCCCTGTCAAGGCGCATTGCAGCTTCCATTTCCCCTCTTCATCCCGGTTTACCTCCATAGAGGTCACCATCGGCACCATAAAGGCATCTGCCGTATCTTCATAATTTCGATCCAGCTCTGCAAACTGGGAAAATGGGATCTCCCCGTCCCAGCTTTCCACCTTGCCGTCCCGCATTCCCAGCATATGGAGCTTTGCGCTACCACGGAACACCAATTTATCCCCCATCACCCGCTTTTCGGTAATTTGCGGGGCAACCTCATAGCGAATCCACCCGTCCATAGGCGGCAGGGTCTGCCCCTCCTCCACCGTAAAGGTATGCTCCCCGGCTTCCCGGATAAGGGTCAGCGGGTATGTATTTGTCAGCAGCTCCACGTCCTCCCAGCTTTCCCGCGGTTGGGGCAAATCAATGCTCTGCTTACAGTAGGCTTGGGCGGTAACACAAACATTCGCCCGCACCATGATCTTCCGATCAGAGATCAGCCGCGCCTCTAAGTCGGTAAGATTCCCCCAAGCGCAGATCTTCCCCTCCCGGCCGGGATCAGGAAAGTCCCATTTTAGCTTAAAGGGGATCCATTCCTCCAAACAATGCTTTTCCCCTGTTTCCGGGACGCTATACAGCACAAATGCCAGCACGCCACCGCTGACACTCATTCCACCGCCACGCCATTCTTTACTGCGAAGCAGCACCTGCCCCCAAGCGGCGATCACTGCAGCGGCGTCAGGGGCATTCTCCCCAAGGCGAATTTCCCGGGTCTCCTCGCAGCATTTGCTCTCGCTTAGGATACACTGCATAAGCTGCAGCGGCATTTTTTCAAATTGCAGATCCATAGTAGGCTCACTCCTTATCCGGTTTTCTATTAAAGAATATTCGCGTGTGGACAAGGATATGCCATTATTTTTTTCCAAGACCGCAAATGCCCGCAAGAATCATACCGATCCCAAGACACCAACAAAGAAAGCCGCCCTCCAACCCAAGACCCACCAATACACCGAAACCGAAAGCCATCAGGCAGAAGCCGAACAGTTGATTTTGCCGACACATAAAAACACCCCCGAAAAAGCCTATGCATAGGGCGTTCCCCCTATGCATAGGCAGTGAAATTTTCCCTTCGGGAAAGTGATATATTCCCTGACGGGAATGTGAAATATTGCTGGCACAATGTGATATATGCCTATGGCATATTATGGTATCGCTGTGCGATGATTAAAAGTAGGGAACGGATTTATCCGTTCCGCAATGTGGAATACATAAATGCATTCCCTACGGTATTAATTTATCATTTCCAAAAGGACGGATGCGATTGGGAGGCAAATATTTGCGCCAGAGCCGCTATACTCTACAATGATAAGAAAGGCAACGGGACAAGTTTCATCGATTGCAAAGCCACAAAGCAGCGCATTTGGCTTTTCGGTTCCTACCTCTGCCGTGCCGGTTTTGGCGCAGACTGTCAGACCCGAAAAATATTCGTCTCCATACTTTTCTGCCACATTGCTGCGGAGATATTTCTGCAAAACCGCGGCAGTTTCCGTGGATAGAATTCGCTCTCTTTCCGTCTGCTCTGCCCGGTATGGGGTTTGGTAACCCTCCCGGATCGACTCCATAAGGTAGAGCTGCATCCCTTGCCCGCCCCTTGCTACCGCGCTTACAAAAGCAAGGAAGCTACAGGGATTGATTTTGGTATCCCCCTGTCCCGCACCGCTCCAAGGGAGACTCACATTTGCGTCATATCGGCCTGCAGCGGTGGTAATACCATCGAAGGTCACCTTCTGGGTGAGACCGAATTTTTCTGCATAGGCGGCCATTTTGCCCTCCCCGAGTTCGGTGGCTAAGGTGGCAAATGCACAGTTGCAGGAATTTCTAAAAGCCTCCTGCAAGGTCTGCTTTCCGTGTGGCTTGGTGCAGGTGATTCTATCTGTACCGAAATACAATTCTCCGGCGCAGGTAAAGGCGCGTTTCCCGATCTCTGGCATTTCCTCTAATGCAGCAGCCAAGGTCACGAGCTTATAGATCGAGCCGGGCGTATAGAGCCCTCCGGTAAACCGGTTTACATACATACCGTCAACCGTTTCTCCTTTTACATCCGGGTCAAAGGTGGGGCTTGAGACTGCACAAAGGATCTCCCCTGTGCGGTAATTTATTACTGCGACCGTGCCACTTTTATCTCCTAAGGCATTTAGCGCCGCTTTTTGCAGCTGTGCGGAAATCGTCAGCCGGGCTCGTGAACGGGAGTTCCCGTAGGCGTAAAGGCCGTTTAGCAGATTATACGAATGCCTTTTTCCCCCATAGTAAGAAAGAATAGATGAGGGCACATTTCCATCACGGTCGCCTAACAAATGGACGGTCGTTCTCCGCAAAACGGGGTTTGCAGAATAAATCTTATCCTCTGCAAAAGTAAGCAGTCGCTCCCCTCCCCGGTCGGTTACTATACTGATACACCCGGTATCTCCACGGGCGGTCGCCCACGTGTAGGCAGAGAAGCCATAACGTACAAGAAAAATGGTAAAAAATAGGAGAAACATCCCTAAAAGGAGCAAAACGGCTAAGCTCCTTTTTCGAAGCTCAGCCATTATTCTTCCTCCCATTGCGCGCAAGGCTGCCGCCAGGTCGCGTGTCTGCCGCAAGAAAAAACGCCATAATTCCCCAAGTGCAGATCATTGCCGTACCACCGTTTGAGACAAAAGGGAATGTCACACCGGTCAGCGGCAGGATGTCCACCATACCGAGGAAATTGAGCATCATCTGCACCGTAAGGAGCGTAGCCGCGCCCAGTGCGCCAATGGCATAAAAGCTGCTGCGCGCCACAGCCGCACAGCGAACAGCAAAAACCGCGATCGTCAAAACAGAAACCACAGCCCCAACTATAGAAAATAGCCCCCACTGCTGTCCAAGGGTGGCCATCGCCATATCGGAGGCAGACGAAAAAACATTTTTCATTGTCCCTCCAACCGCACCAAGTCCTAAAAGCCCACCGGATGCAAGGCAAGACAGCGCCCGGGTTTGCTGGTAGCCTCTTCCCGCTGCATCTTCCCAGATATGCCCCCAAGTGGAAAACCTTTCCTTTACCCGCGGCACAAAAGTCAGCACCGCAGTTCCCGCAAGCGCACCGCTTGTAACCACGCCTATTCCCAATATCCCGGAACGCAGAATGGCCAAAACCGCAAAAACAAGGAAAAAGACCAGTGCTGTGCCAAAATCATTGGAAAAGCCAAGGCAGATGCAACAGAGGACGCCATATAGACAGAAAGCCAACAGCTCCCATTTATTTTTCCGCCTGTCCATCGCCGTAGCACCGGCGAAAACCAAAGAGATTTTCGCTAACTCCGAGGGCTGCACGGAAAAATTGCCAAGAATCAACCAGCTTTTTGCACCGTTAAATGCTTTTCCAAGCAAAAAGGTTGCCCACAGGAGCAAAAGGCCTGCCACAGCAAAGGCATAACGCAGCTTCTTTGCCCGTTCCAGATTCCAGAGAATCCAACCAAGAAAAAAGAACAGAGCGATACCTAAAAGCACTGCAAAAAGCTGCTTATAGACCTCCTCCGGACAGACTTCGGAGATCACGCACATACCAAGGGTGCAAAGGTACAGTGCCAGTATTTCCGTTTCAAAGGCTGTGCGCCCCAAACAGGAATATAAGGTCAGTAGCAGCCATCCGGCAGTCGCTAAGCCGCCGAAACCAAAAAGAATAGAAGCTGCAATTTCCGGAGGCTGACCCAATGCATAGCAAAATCCAAAGATAACCTGCAACACATTGAGCAGGATCATAGACAAAATATTATAGAAAGCAGAAGGCTCTTTGGTGCGAAGATAGGCAAAATGTTCCGATTGCCTCTCTGTGACCGCCATAAAACGCAACATCTCTTCTCCGATTATTATGTGATCCCCTGACTGCAACACAAAGGCTTCTGCGTTGCGACCATTTGCCCGTATTGACGTATGGTGGAGGGAAAGAGCGCTCCAACTTCCGTCATCGTAGCGGGTAATGAGGGCGTGGCGTTTTTCCACACCGGGAGATAACAGACGCAGGTCGCTGTTTTTTCCGCTGCCGATCACCGTTTCCCAGTGGGTTATGGGATGTTTTTTCCCGTCGGACGTGTAGAGCCAGCCCCAAATTTCCGAGACTCGATGAGAGAAAATGAGGGATTTTACACATCGGAACAAAAGAATTACCGTTAAAATTGGTACCACATACCGCGCAATCGCGGTGAGCACATTGCCGTATATAACCGCAGAGGGCATTATTATGGCACCAACCTTTCTCAATGGATAATTATGTTCTTTCCATTTCTCTCAAAAGGGCGATCTCTTTGGCATAACCGGGCAGTTCATTGGGAGTCTCCAAGATCATCGGCATTCCCCGGAGGGCAGGATGACTCACCACGTTTTGGAATGTGGCAAGACCCAGAAAACCGTCACCT
>JAZSDE010000042.1:0-3081 GCA_045531015.1 Faecousia sp. | reverse complement strand
ACGGTTTTGCAGACCGGGGCCTTACCACTTGGCTACGGTACCAAATTTGGAGCGGGTGACGAGGCTCGAACTCGCTACCTCCACCTTGGCAAGGTGGCGCTCTACCGGATGAGCTACACCCGCATCTCGGCTCCCGATTGGGAACCGTGGTGCCTCCGGTCGGAATCGAACCAACGACACGCGGATTTTCAGTCCGCTGCTCTACCTACTGAGCTACAGAGGCATATTGTGGAGAGCGGTTGCTCTCCACAGATGCATTATATGGCGACCCGGAACGGACTCGAACCCTCGACCTCCAGCGTGACAGGCTGGCGTGCTAACCGACTGCACCACCGGGCCAAATAAATGGTGGGAACAACAGGGCTCGAACCTGTGACCCCATGCTTGTAAGGCATGTGCTCTCCCAGCTGAGCTATGCTCCCCTACCAGGCTCGCCGAGAACATCTCAGCGACGGGTATCATTATACACAGACATACCCTTTTTGTCAAGGCTTTTTTTATAATTTTTTCGGGAAATTTTCCGAGAATTTTCAGCCCGGAAAAACCGGTATTTTCCAGGCTGAATACCCTGTTTTACAGACTTTTCAGAATCTCTTCTACGTCCTCGGGTGTAAACTCGTAAACGGTATCACAAAATTGGCACTCCACCGGGAATGTTCTGCCCTCTTCCATAATTTCCGTCAGTTCCTTTTTACCCAAGCTGATAAGCGCAGCGGTCACCCGATCTCGGGAGCAATAGCACCGATATTCGATGGGTGTGGTCTCCATAAAGGCAACACCAAGGTCACCAAGCACAACGCCCAAAATGTCCTCAGGCGTCATCCCCTGCTCCAGCATAGCAGTCACCGCGCCTGCCTTTTGAATTCCCCGCTCTACAATGTCAACGGTCTCGTCCGGTGCGCCGGGCAGAAGCTGGATCAAATAGCCGCCGGCTACCTTTACTGACTGATCTCTGTCCACCAGCACTCCCAATGCACAAGCTGTCGGTGTCTGCTCACTTTGGGCAAAATAGCGGGTCACATCGTCCCCGATCTCACCGGACACAAGGGGCACAGAGCCCACATACGGCTCCTTCATCTGTAAGTCACGAATAACAGTAAGCGTGCCGTCTGTACCCACGGTGGCTCCTACATCCAGTTTACCGGGATGCATTTCCACCAGTGGAGTATTGGGCTGAGTTACATAACCACGGACATTGCCCATTGGGTCAGATACGCAGACGATTGACCCGATGGGACCGCCGCCTTTGATCTGCAGAGTCATTGAGCCGTTTTCCACTTTTTGCATATTGCCCATCATAGAAGCCGCCGTCAGGGCGCGGCCAAAAGCGGCCGTTGCATTGGGTGTTGTTTTCTGTATTTCTGCGCCGCGGCGTACCGTCTGTGTGGAACGGATCGCCACTGCCTTTACATATCCGTCAAGGGTCATTCCCCGTACTAAATAGTCCTGCATTTTACGCTTCCCTTTCTTGCCTTAAAGTAAATTCGCTGTTCACCTGCGGCAGGCGCTTCCATGCGTCCGTCGCCAAATACTTCGACACTCGTAAAGCCCGCCGCTTTTAGATACACAGTCAGCTGTTCCTGCGAGTAGGCGTACTCCTGATGAACTTCCCCGCAGCGTTCCCACAGCGCACCCCGGCGCTGAAAAATGTCCATTCCGTAGGTGCAGATGTTGGTTTCGTCGTCAAATTCCCCGCGCCATACGCAGTATACGTCATCGTCCTCATCCAAAAAGACCTGTCCGTCCATTGCGCGCAGCTTATCGGGCGTATTCACGTCAAAAATGAAGCATCCACCGGGGTTTAAAACCTTATAAATACGGGAAATTGCTTTTTTGCAATCCGCAGGATCGGTAATATAGTCCAAGCTGTCCAGCGCGCAGACCGCAAGATCGACCCCACGTGGCAGCCTTAGCTGCGTCAAATCCTGACAGACAAACAGCGGAGCATTTTCCATTTCCGCTGCTTTGCTTGATGCCACAGCGAGCATATCTTCCGAAAGATCGACACCGATCACAGAAAGACCCTGCTGCGCCAGCAGCACAGAAACCGAGCCCGTTCCACAGGCAAGGTCAACTACCGTTCTGGGCCGCAGCCCTTCCCTATTTAGTATTTCCTGATAAAAGGCGACAACGCGGCCATAATCCACGTCATTTGTCAGGCGGTCATAGCTTTCCGCCAAAGCACCGTAGGCATCCATAGTGTACCTCACAAAAAACATCCCGGGCACTGCCCGGGATGCCCTTATTTATTTCTTTTTGAATACGTCCAAGACATCATCGATGTCGGTCATCTCACCGAACCCGGAAACGAAACTCTTTTTGGGCTGAGGCTCTTCCTTGTGGTCAAAGCCAGTAGCGATAACAGTAACCTGGATCTCGTCCTCCAGATCGTCGGAGCAGGTAGCACCGAAGATAATGTTGGCGTCAGGATTTGCCGCTTCCTGCACAATGCCAGCAGCAGTCTCCACGTCATCCAGCGTCATCTCAGAGGAACCGCAAACGTTGACCAGAACACCGGTAGCACCGTTGATGGAGGTTTCCAGCAGAGGACTTGCAACAGCGGCCAGGGCAGCCTGCTCAGCCTTTTCACGGCCGGAAGCAACGCCAACACCCATATGGGCGCGGCCAGCGTCCTTCATAACGGCGGAAACGTCCGCGAAGTCAAGGTTAATAATAACGCGCTCGGAGTAGCCAACCAGCTCGGAGATAGAAGCAACAGCCTGCTTCAGCACATCGTCAGCAATGCCGAATGCGTTGGCAAAGGTGATCTTCTGATCGGTTACGTACTTCAGTCGGTCATTGGGGATGATGACCAAGGAGTCCACACGGCCATTCAGCGCCTCGATACCGGCATCAGCCTGACGCATACGATTTGCGCCCTCGAACTTGAAGGGCTTGGTCACAATACCAACAGTCAGCGCGCCGGCCTCTCGGGCAAGGTCAGCAACGATAGGTGCAGCGCCAGTGCCGGTACCGCCGCCCATACCTGCGGTGATAAATACCATATCCACGCCCTCAACGATTTTGGCAATCTGGGCTCTGCTTTCCTCAGCAGACATCTTGCCGATCTCAGGCTTGGAG
>JAZSDE010000005.1:0-2098 GCA_045531015.1 Faecousia sp. | reverse complement strand
CCGATGCTGAGTCCTTCGGTGATGTGGGGGTCAATACGCTGAGAAGCTGCGCTACCTCTACCAAGCTGAATATTCCCAACCTGATTTCCTATGGTCTGGGTAACATCGAATCTATTGATTACTTAGGTAAGACGGAGAACCCCAAGGGTGCCTATGCCCGTCTCCATGAGGCATCTATGGGTAAGGATACCACCATCGGCCATTGGGAAATCGCCGGCCTTGTGTCGGATGATCCCCTGCCGACGTATCCTAACGGCTTCCCCGAGGAGGTTCTGGCCCCCTTCCGCGCCCAAACCGACCGTGGTGTGCTGGCCAATGCTCCCTGGAGCGGCACCGCTGTGCTGGACGAATACGGCGAGGAGCATATGAAAACCGGCGATCTGATCGTCTACACCTCTGCCGACTCTGTGTTCCAGATCGCTGCCCACGAGGACATTGTTCCTCCGGAGCAGCTTTACGAATACTGCCGGATCGCCCGGAAATTATTAGTTGGCAAGCACGGCGTAGGCCGGGTCATTGCCCGTCCCTTTGTGGGCGATAAGGCAGGGTCTTTTAAGCGCACCGCCAACCGTCACGATTTTTCCTTAGAGCCTCCCAAGGAGACTCTCTTGGACGCCGTTAAGAAAGCCGGCCTTGACAGCATTGCCGTCGGCAAGATTTTCGATATTTTCGCCGGAATCGGCACAACGGAGCATGTCTATAATCAGTCCAACACCAATGGTATGGAGCACGCCCTGCGGTATGCAGATACGGATTTTACCGGCCTGTGTTTCGTCAACTTGGTGGACTTTGATATGGTCTACGGCCACCGCCGGGATATCGACGGTTACGCCTTGGCGCTGAACGAATTTGATGCTTGGCTTCCCAAGCTTATGGAAAAGCTGGGAGAGGACGACCTTGTCCTCATCACCGCCGACCATGGCTGTGACCCCGCTTACACCGCCACCACCGACCACACCCGGGAATATGTTCCCCTGTTGGTGCTTGGCAAAAATGTAAAGCCTGTCAATTTGGGCACAAGAGCCAGCTTTGCAGACATTGCCGCCACCGTGGCAGAAGTGCTGAACGTAAAGTTGGACACGCCCGGTGAGAGCTTTATGGGGGAGGTCCTGCAATGACACCTCAAGCGCTGATCCAAAAGGCAGAAGAGGCCCGACTTCACTCCTACTCCCCCTACTCCGGTTTTAAGGTAGGCGCGGCGCTGCTTTGCAGCGATGGTACGGTCTATACCGGCTGTAACATCGAAAACGCCTCTTTTACCCCCACCATTTGCGCCGAACGCACCGCCATTTTTAAGGCGGTCTATGACGGCAGACGGGATTTTACCGCCATTGCCATCGTCGGCGGCAAAGAGGATGCCACCGCCCCCTGTCCCCCCTGCGGCGTTTGCCGGCAGGTGATGGGCGAGTTTTGCGGCCCGGATTTTATGGTCTATTTCCCTGACGGAAAGGGTGGCATTACAGAAGAGCCCCTCTCCGCCATCTTGCCCCATAGCTTTAAGCTGTAAAAAAGCACCACCCCCGACAGATTGGTTTCTGTCGGGGGTTTTCTGTAGGGACACCCGTCCCTGGGTGCCCTGTAAATGCGACCTGTGTTTGCGGACACCCCGGGAGGTCGGTCCCTACTTTTTGTTCGCACCCTCGTTTCCCTCCGTAGGGGCCGACGTCCTCGACGGCCCGATCCTGTCATCCTGAGCGGAGCATAGCGAAGTCGGCAGCCTTTTTCTTATCCCGCGCGCACCCAAATCCCCTCCCCGGGGGGAGGGTGGTTTTTGCTTTGCAAAAACCGGGTGAGGAACGGCGAAATCTTTAACAACCGAGGAAGTATGTTAGCGGTACAAACCTTTCAATTTACCGCCCGCATTCCTCATCCGTCAGCCCTTGCGGGCTGCCACCTTCCCCCCGGGGGAAGGTTTTAATCCGTCGGCTCTGCCGACACCTAAACTGTCAATTGTCAATTGTCCATTGTCAATTGTCAATTCCCCACCGCACCTGTCATCCTGAGCGGAGCATAGCGAAGTCGGCAGCCTTTTTCTTATCCCGCGCGCACCCAAATCCCCTCCCCCCGGGGGAGGGTGGTTTTTGCTTTGCAAAAACCG
>JAZSDE010000072.1:0-2195 GCA_045531015.1 Faecousia sp. | reverse complement strand
GGTCTGCATCAGGGCGTTAAGGATCTGAGTATGTTCCCCGTGCTGTGCGGCTCCGGCGTTACCTGCCTGGGCAGCCTGATGCTGATGGATCACATCATCGATCTGCTGCCCAATCCCATCGAGGGCAACTACCACAAGGCTACCACCGCTGACGGCACTACTGAGGAGTTCGTGGTTTCTCCCGGCGGCGTTCCCTCCGCATTCGTTTGGAAGACCGTTTCCGACCAGTACGGCAAGTACTCCTTCATTAAGGTCCTCTCCGGCAGCATCACCTCTGATACTGCGCTGGTGAACGCCCGTACCGGCGAGACCGAGAAGCTGGGCAGACTTTATTCTATGTGCGGCAAGAAGGCGACTGAGGTTAAGGAGCTTGTGTGCGGTGACATCGGTGCTATTGGCAAGATGGATAAGGTCAAGACCGGTGATACTCTGTGCGATGCCCGTAAGGTCGTTTCCCTCAAGGGTCTGCCTTACGCACCCGCTTGCTACTCTATGGCTATCTCTCCCAAGGCCAAGGGTCAGGAAGATAAGGTTGCTGCAGGTCTGCACAGACTCAACGAAGAAGATCCCTCCTTCCGTGTGGTTAACAACGCAGAGACCAAGCAGGTGGTTATCTCCGGCGCAGGCGATCAGCATTTGGACGTTCTGGTTGCTAAGCTGAAGAGCCGCTTCGGTGTGGATGCTGTTCTGGATACCGCAAAGGTGGCTTACCGCGAGAAGATCAAGAAGACCGTTCAGGCCCATGGCCGTCACAAAAAGCAGACCGGCGGTTCCGGCCAGTTCGGTGACGTTTGGGTTCGCTTTGAGCCTCAGGAAGAGCAGGACGAGATGATCTTCGCAGAAGAGGTATTCGGCGGCTCTGTTCCCAAGAACTTCTATCCTGCTGTTGAAAAGGGTATTCAGGAAGCTGTTCAGAAGGGCCCTCTGGCTGGCTATCCTATGGTTGGCCTTAAGGCAGTTTTGTACGATGGCTCTTACCACCCTGTCGACTCCAACGAAATGGCATTTAAGCTGGCTGCGATCCTTGCTTTCAAGGAAGCAATGCCCAATGCCGCGCCCACTCTGCTGGAGCCTATCGGCTCTCTGGCTGTCACCGTTCCCGAAGCCTACGTTGGCGATGTGATGGGTGACCTGAGCAAGCGCCGTGGCCGTCCTATGGGTATGAACCCGGATGCAGACGGCAACACCGTTGTGGAAGCGGAAGTGCCTATGGCCGAGATGGGCAGCTATGCCATTGACCTGCGGGCTATGACCCAGGCGCGCGGCTCCTTTACCTTGGAGTTTGTTCGCTATGAGGAAGTACCCAAGGCAAATCAGCAGAAGATCATCGACGACGCCAAGAAGGACGAGGAATAATTCTATAAAATATGCGGTGCAGCTTCGGCTGCACCGCTTTTTATATAGTATTTTATGGAAATATGTGATACAATAGATATGGTACTTTCTTGCTCCGCCAAGAAAGTACCCAAAGAATGCGGCATAGGGGAGGATTTGAGTTGTTTGCTCCCGCAAACAAAGCCACCTCCCCTATGTACCCCTCCAGGCCCGCCTCGCCGGAAGATGGTAAAGTGTTTTGGTGCGGTATTTGGGAATCCCTTTGAGGAGATAACGATCAACAGTCAATTTATTCGGGAGGAAAGCTATGCTGCCTGAAGCATTTTTGAATAGAATGAAAGATATGCTGGGGGAGGAATACCCGGCGTATTTGCAGAGCTTGGAGCGCCCCCGGGCGGTGGCATTGCGGTTTAATCCCTTGAAAGGAGAGAGCCCCAAGCTGCCTTTTGTACAGGAAAATGTCCCGTGGGAGGAAAATGGCTTTTATTAT
The DNA here is from genome assembly GCA_045531015.1 of Faecousia sp. Lineage (GTDB taxonomy): Bacteria > Bacillota > Clostridia > Oscillospirales > Oscillospiraceae > Faecousia. Next base: position 370 of record JAZSDE010000072.1, on the reverse strand, counting down.
GACCCGGAAAGTCGCCCGGGTCTGCACCCTTATCACGAGTGCGGCGTATACTATTTACAGGAGGCAAGCGCTATGTCGGCGGTGGCGCTTCTCGACCCCCAGCCCGGGGAACGGGTCTGCGATCTGTGCGCGGCGCCCGGCGGCAAGTCTACCCAAATTGCCGGGCGGATGAAAGGGGAGGGCTTTCTTCTTTGTAACGAGTGGAGTCCCAAGCGGGCAAAGATCCTGTCCCAAAATATTGAGCGTCTTGGTGTGGCAAATGCGTTGGTTACCAACGAAAACGTGGAGAATTTGCGCCGCCGGCTGCCGGGCTTCTTTGACCGGGTGCTGGTGGATGCGCCTTGCTCCGGTGAGGGAATGTTCCGCAAGG
>JAZSDE010000066.1:0-4440 GCA_045531015.1 Faecousia sp. | reverse complement strand
TGATAAAAAGCCCGCCTTGGGGCGTTCTTTTTAGGGGATAATTAAAAGGGTGGGGGGGGGCATTGCCCGTCCGCAATGTTGCAGCATCGATGGTGCAGTACGGACGACCAATGGTCGCCCCTACAGCTTGTAAAATCAAATTACTTCTTCCGTTTGGCGATGGGTTTGCATTTGTCTTGAATAAGTAACAGATCGGTGATGATGTCGTTGGAGAGGAGAAAACCCTCGCCGGTTAAGTGCCAGCGGCCGTCAAAGGTGCGAACAGCTAATTTCCGACTACGGAAAACCTCTAATTTTTCCTCCAAGGGTCCAAAGGGAAGCATATATTTCCGTTCGTACTCCTTAGGATCCAGTCCGTAGACTGTCCGCAGCCCCATCATAATGTACTCGCCTGCCCGCTCCCGGAAGGGAACGTCCTCCACTTCCCGGAGAATTTGGCCGTTTTCCTTGATCCCGGCAATGTAGCCCCGCAGATCTCGGATAAAAGTAAACCGCTGGCCGCCAAAATCGGAGCTGGCATTGGGACCGAAGCCCAAATACTCACCGCCCTGCCAATATTTCAGGTTATGGCGGGAGACGTTGCCCTTTTTGCAGAAATTGGAGATTTCATACTGCCGGTAGCCCTTGTCTGCTAAGAAAGAGATGGCAGAGAGGTACATATCTGCCTGCAGGTCATCGTCGGGAATGTCCAAAGCAGATGCCTGCTTACACAGCGGCGTGCCCGGCTCGATCTTCAGGCCGTAGCAGCTGATATGCTCGGGGTTTAGCTTTGTGATGTTGGCAAGGGCGTGGATCCAGTTTTGAATGCTCTGTCCCGGCAGGCCGTACATCAGATCGACGCTGAGGTTTTTGAAGCCGTGGCGGCGAATTTTTTTGACCGCATCCACCGCCTGCTGATAGTCGTGGGGTCTGCCAAGCTGGGAGAGCTGTTCGTCATTGTCGGTTTGGATACCCAAGCTCACCCGGTTAAAGCCCTCACTACGCAGTCTGCGAAGGAGCTTATCGGTGATGGAATCAGGGTTTGCCTCGAAGGTGATCTCTGCATCGTCGGATACGTCGAAGCTTTTTCGGATGGCAGATAAAATCAGGCTCAGACCCTCGCCGCCCAAAAGGCTGGGTGTGCCGCCGCCAAAATAGATGGTGTCCACGATGTGCAGCGAAGCGGCTTCTCCTGCCTCCCGGATGTGGGAGCAGACTGCGTCGATATACGGATCCTGCAAACTGTTGTCACAGACAGAGTAAAAGTCGCAGTAGGTGCATTTACTCCGGCAAAAGGGCACATGGACATAGATGCCCAAGGGGGTCTTGTGTTTTCTTGCAAAAATAGGCATAGGTTACTCCAAAATTACAATTACGGAATGTAGGGGGCGGCGTCTACGACGCCCCGTTTGAAATATGTGGAATCAAACAAAATCGGCGCATCGAGCACCGATTTTGTTTCGGGTCGCTGAGGACGTCGACACCTACAAGCTGCTGTTTAGTCTTCATCCAGCTTTAATACTGCCATAAAGGCTTCCGAGGGGACGGCTACAGTGCCGAAGGTACGCATCCGCTTTTTGCCCTCTTTCTGCTTTTCCAGCAGCTTTTTCTTACGGGTGATGTCACCGCCGTAGCACTTGGCAAGCACGTCCTTGCGTAGGGCCTTGATGGTCTCCCGGGCGATGATCTTGCCGCCGATGGCAGCCTGCACCGGAATTTCAAACTGGGCGCGGGGGATATTCTCCTTCAGCTTTTCGCAGATCTTTCTTGCCCGGGGGTAGGCGTTGTCTGCAAAGAGAATGAAACTCAGGGCGTCCACAATGTCACCGTTTAGGAGAATGTCCAGCTTTACAAGTCGGCTGGGACGGTAGCCGATCAGCTCATAGTCCAGCGAGCCGTAGCCCCGGGTGCGGGACTTGAGAGCATCGAAGAAGTCATAAATAATTTCGTTCAGCGGCATTTCGTAGTGCAGCTCCACACGGTTGGCGTCCAGATAGACCATATCCTTAAATTCGCCACGGCGCTGCTGGGCAAGCTCCATCATATTGCCCACGTATTCCTGAGGGGCAATGAGGTTGAGCTTTACAAAAGGCTCTTCCGCAAGCTGGATCTCCATAGGATCGGGGTAATCCAAGGGATTTGCCACCATAATCACCTCGCCGGTATTTTTGGTGACCCGGTAGACAACGTTGGGGGCGGTGGTGATCAGGTCTAAATTATACTCCCGCTCCAGCCGCTCCTGAATGATCTCCATATGCAGCAGACCCAAAAATCCGCAGCGGAAGCCAAAGCCCAGCGCGATAGAGCTTTCTAATTCATAGGACATAGAGGCATCGTTGAGCTGCAGCTTTTCCAGTGCTTCCCGTAGGTCTTGGTATTTTGCGCCATCAGCAGGGTACACACCGGAAAAGACCATAGGCTGCACAGGCCGGTAGCCGGGCAGCGGCTCAGCGGCGCCACCCTCTGCGGTGGTGACGGTGTCGCCCACCTGGGTGTCTGCCACGGTTTTGATAGAGGCGGTGATGTAGCCAACCTCACCGGCGCCCAACGCATCGGCGGGAATGAGACCCATAGGGCTCATAGTGCCCACCTCTACCACCTTATAGGTCGCGCCGGTGGCCATCATACGGATGTCCATACCGGCTTTTACTGTGCCGGCTTTCACCCGGGTATAGACGATAACGCCCCGGTAGGGGTCGTACTGGCTGTCGAAAATGAGAGCTTGCAGAGGGGCAGTCCGGTCGCCGGTGGGGGCGGGTACGTCCCGGACGATCATTTCCAGCACGTCGTGGATGTTAATGCCGTTTTTGGCGGAAATTTCCGGCGCATCCTGGGCGGGAATACCGATAATGTCCTCTACCTCGTTCTTTACCTCTGCGGGACGGGCGGCAGGCAGGTCGATCTTATTGATGACCGGCAGAACCTCCAAGCCCGCATCGATGGCAAGGTAGGTATTGGCGAGGGTCTGGGCTTCCACGCCCTGAGAGGCATCCACCACCAGCACCGCGCCCTCACAGGCGGCAAGAGAACGGGAGACCTCATAGTTAAAGTCCACGTGGCCGGGTGTGTCAATGAGATTAAGGGAATATACCTCGCCGTCATCGGCTTTGTATTTTAAAGTAGCGGCAGTTGCCTTAATGGTAATGCCCCGCTCCCGCTCCAAGTCCATGGAGTCCAGCATCTGCTGCTCCATTTGGCGGGATTCTACCGCATCACAGGCCTCCAGCAGACGGTCAGCCAAGGTGGACTTGCCGTGGTCGATATGGGCAATAATGGAAAAATTGCGGATTTTAGAAAGATCGGTCATAGGTTGTACCTCAAGCGCTACACATTTTTTCTAATTATACCGAATTTTCTGCCCAATGTAAACTGTATCTTTTCAAAAGTTCAGGGGAATAATGAAGAAAGTGGGGGCAAAAAACGATGAAATTTACTTTTTTTGAAAAAATTTCGTGAAAACCCCTTGTCGAAATCCAAAAATCGCGGTATAGTCTAACGGTGTTGCGAAAAAGCAAAATACCGAAAAAAGAGGTAAAGGAAATGGGAAATACAAAAAAGCCTGTAAAAAGCAATGAAGAGGTGCAGGCCTCTGTACAGGCCATGATCGCGCAGGCGCGAAAGGACGGTATGATCCGCGCTACTGACCTGTCCGCCGCGCTGGAAAAATTGGATCTGACGCCGGAGAAGATCGAGGAGATCTATGACCGCTTGGAGGCTATGAACATTCAAATCGTCAGCGCAGAGCTGGATCTGGATCTGGGTGATGACATTGAGGTTTTGGATGACGATTTGGTCGAGGGCGATTTAGAGGGACTGGAAGAAGAAATTCTTGTCGACCCGGTGGACTTGGCGGCTGAATTTAATTTGGACGATCCGGTGCGGATGTACCTGAAGGAGATCGGTCAAATTCCGCTGCTGTCTGCAGACGAGGAAGTGGAGCTGGCAAAGCTGGTCTCCGAAGGTGACCAAAATGCCAAAAATAAGCTTACCGAGGCCAACCTCCGCCTGGTGGTCTCCATTGCAAAGAAATATTCCGGCCGTGGCCTGCACATTTTGGATCTGATTCAAGAGGGCAATACCGGTCTTATCCGGGCGGTGGACAAGTTTGACTGGACAAAGGGAAATAAATTCTCTACATATGCCACCTGGTGGATCCGGCAGGCCATCACCCGCGCGATCGCGGATCAGGCCCGGACGATCCGTGTGCCGGTGCATATGGTGGAGGTCATCAATAAAACCACCCGCTGCAACCGGAAATTGGTGCAGGAGCTGGGCAGAGAGCCTACCGTGGAGGAGATCGCCGCAGAGCTGAATTTGCCCGTGGAAAAGATCATTGAGGCAAACCGCACCGCCGCAGATACCCTGTCCCTGACACCCCCGTGGGTGACGAGGAGGATACCTCCATCGGCTCCTTCGTGGAGGATGAGCGCACCCCCGGCCCGGCAGATGCCACCTCCAATG
>JAZSDE010000061.1:0-16531 GCA_045531015.1 Faecousia sp. | reverse complement strand
CGGCCACCCTCCCCCCGGGGGAGGGGATTCTTGGACCATCGAGGACGCCGGTCCCTACAAATCACCGCACCGCGATTTTTCCGCGGTGCGGATTTCATAGGCTCCCTTTGCACAAGGGAGCTGGATTTTGCGAAGCAAAAGACTGAGGGATTGTAGTATTTCGATACTTGACAACCCCTCCGAGCCAAATCGAAGATTTTGCCCACCTCCCCTTACACAGGGGAGGCTTGTTTACCCTCCTCAAAAGGGAGCGTATACGAAGGTGTATACCGGGAGATTGCCACGGCTCTGCGAGCCTCGCAATGACAACAGGGGACGAAGGGGTCTATAATTTATAATTTGTAACTTGTATTTTGTAACGCGCCTGTGCTATACTATTTAGAAAAGGGAAAGGAGGGGCGGAGATGGATAAATTCGTGCTGAAATCTGAGTATCGACCCACCGGCGATCAGCCGGAGGCGATCGAAAAGCTGTCTATGGGTATCGAGAACGGCATCGAGGAGCAGGTGCTGCTCGGCGTTACCGGCTCGGGAAAAACATTCACAATGGCAAATATCATTGCCAATGCCAACCGCCCCACCTTGGTGCTTGCCCATAATAAGACCCTCGCCGCCCAGCTTTGCTCGGAGTTCCGGGAGTTTTTCCCGGACAATGCGGTGGAGTATTTCGTTTCCTATTACGACTACTATCAGCCGGAGGCTTATATCGCCCATACGGATACCTATATCGAAAAGGATTCCTCCGTCAATGAGGAGATCGACCGCCTGCGCCACAGCGCAACCTCTGCGCTCTTTGAGCGGCGGGATGTGATCGTGGTGTCGTCGGTGAGCTGTCTGTACGGCTTGGGCGACCCCATCGACTATAAGAGCATGGTCATTTCGCTCCGCACCGGGCAGGAGCGGCCTATGGATGAAATTCTTGCCAAATTAGCGGAGATCCGCTACGAGCGCAACGACATTGACTTTTCCCGGAATAAGTTCCGTGTCCGGGGCGATACCTTGGAGGTTTATCCCGCCTACTGGAATGGCAGAGCCATCCGTGTAGAGTTCTTTGGTGACGAGATCGACCGTATTAGTGAAATCAATGCTGTCACCGGAATGGTAGAGCGGTATATCGACCATATTGCAATCTACCCCGCCAGCCACTATGTGGCTTCCCGGGAAAAATTGGAGCGGGCGATGGCGGAAATTCGCAAGGAATGCGACCAGCAGGTGGAATTCTTCCGTAGTCAGGACAAGCTGATCGAAGCCCAACGAATTGCCCAGCGCACCAATTACGATTTGGAAATGCTCACCGAGATCGGCTTTTGTACCGGGATCGAAAACTATTCCCGTGTCATTCAGGGGAGAGCCCCGGGTACACCACCCACCACACTTCTCGATTATTTTCCCGATGATTTTCTGTTATTTGTGGACGAGAGCCACGTGACGATTCCCCAGACGAGAGCCATGTATGCCGGTGACCGCAGCCGCAAGGACGCACTTGTAAACTACGGCTTCCGCCTGCCCTCGGCTTACGATAACCGCCCGCTGAATTTTGATGAATTTACCGAGAAGCTCCACCAGCGCATATATGTTTCTGCTACCCCCGGCGCTTACGAGCTGACCCGCTCCGGGCAGACCGTAGAGCAGGTTATTCGGCCCACCGGCCTGTTAGACCCCATCGTGGAGGTGCGGCCTGTGGAGGGACAGATAGACGATCTCATCGGCGAGATCAATGCCCGCAGCGCAAAGGGCGAACGGGTGCTTGTCACCACACTGACAAAGAAAATGGCAGAGGACTTGACGGTATACTTGCAAAAAATGGGCATCCGCGTCCGTTATATGCACGCGGATATTGGCACTATGGAACGTATGGAGATCATCCGCGACCTGCGGATGGCGAAATTTGACGTACTGGTGGGTATCAACCTGCTCCGGGAGGGACTCGATTTGCCGGAGGTCAGCTTAGTGGCCATTTTGGATGCGGATAAGGAAGGCTTCCTCCGCTCCGAGACCAGTCTCATTCAGACCATTGGCCGGGCTGCCCGAAACGCGGAGGGCAAGGTCATTATGTACGCCGATACGGTCACACCCTCTATGCAGGTGGCGATGGACACCACTGCCCGCCGCCGTGAAATTCAAAACGCCTATAACGAGAAGCACGGCATTGTGCCGAAAACCATTATAAAATCCGTCCGTGATCTGATCGAAATTTCCTCGCCCACAGCCGAGAGAAAGGGAAGAAACGGCATCAAGCTGACCAAGGCGGAAAAGGAAAAAGAGATCGCAAGACTGGAAAAGCAGATGAAGGAAGCGGCCCGTATGATGGAATACGAATATGCCGCGCTGCTTCGTGACGAGATCATTCGCCTGCGGGGCCAATAGCATAGACCTTTATTTGGAGGAATGAGAATGAAAAAGAGAAGACTTTTATGCGCCGTACTGGTTGTTTGTCTGATGGTAGCTGTGTTTGTTTTCTGCCTGCCTACAGAGGTGAAGGCAGAAACACACGACATTTATACCTATACCGTAGAGAATGGGGAAGCAACAATCACCAAATGTAAGGTATCCGCAAGCGGCCATATTGCTGTCCCGGACAAATTGGGAGGCTATCCGGTGACTACCATTGGAAACAGTGCATTTTGGGGCTGCAATGAGCTGGAAGTAATTACCCTCCCGGAGGGGCTGAAGAACATCGAAGCTTCTGCATTCGGCAACTGCTCTAAGCTGATAAAGCTGAATGTTCCGGACAGTATTGAATATATCGCAAGTTCTGCTTTCCATAACTGCAACAACCTGACCTATAACACCTTCGACAATGGGACTTATTTGGGAAATTCCAAGAATTTGTATGTTGTTTTGAAGAAGGCGACGTCGAAAACAATCACTACTTGCCAAATTCACGAAAATACAAAGGTGATATTCGCCAGCGCCTTTTTTGATTGCAGTGGATTGAGAAGTATTTCTATTCCGGAAAACGTAAAATCCATTGGCGAAAACGCGTTTTATAGATGTACCAGCCTGAAAACGGCTAATATCCCGAACAGTGTAAACAGAATTTCCGGAAAGGCTTTTGCAACCTGTACCAGTTTGACGGGGATTGTGATTCCGGGCAACGTGACAACCATTGGCACGCAGGCATTCATCCAGTGCAGGAGTCTTGCTTCCATTACTGTACCCGAGGGAGTGACCCACATCGGCAAGGAGGCGTTTTCGTATTCCGGTATTAAGGACATTGTACTGCCCAAAAGCCTGACAATGATTGAAGAAGGCGCATTCTATAGCTGTGGTATCAGCAATGTTTACTATAAGGGCACACAGGAGCAGTGGGAGCAAATTACCATCGAGAAATATATGAACGAGAACTTGCTTTCTGCCATATGTTATTTCAGTGCTTCCGGCTGTATCCATAAGTGGGATGAGGGCGCAGTGACAAAGGAAGCAAATTGTGTGGAAACAGGCGCAAAAACCTATACCTGCACCATCTGCCAGGAAAAACGCATTGAGGAGCTGCCGGTTCTTACTACCCATACATATCAACACGACTGCGATACGGACTGCGATATTTGCCACACTGTCCGCGAGATTACCCACAAATATGATACGGCTTGGCGCGCAGATGAGACTGGCCACTTTTATGAATGCACCGTCTGCGGCGATAAAAAGGACATAGCCGCCCATACCCCCGGTGCAGCGCCTACGGAAACCGCGCCGCAGACTTGTACCATTTGCGGCTATGTGCTGGTGCCTGCCCTTGGAGCTCCCGATCCCACAGAACCGGAGCCTACAGAGCCGGAGCCCACCAAGCCAGAACCCACCAAGCCCGACCCTACCGAGCCGGAACCTACCGAGCCAGAGCCCACCGAGCCGGAGCCCACAGCGCCCGCGCCCACCCAGCCAAAGCCGGGTGAGGACAAGGGCGGTGACCTTTGGGTAACGATCTTTGTAGCGGTTGCCATTATTGCCGCCGCAGCCCTCGGCATTTGGGAAGTCGCTCTGATGCGGAAAAAGAGAAAATAAAAGGAAATAACTATGGAGAAAATTACGAGCTTTACCATTGACCATATAAAGCTGCAGCCGGGACTTTATGTTTCCCGAAAGGATAAGGTAGGGGAGACCGTTGTTACCACCTTTGACCTGCGGTTTACGTCCCCCAACGAAGAGCCGGTGATGAATACAGCGGAAATGCATACCATCGAGCATTTGGCGGCAACCTATCTGCGCAATGAGCCCACTTGGAAAGAAAAGGTTTTATATTTTGGCCCTATGGGCTGCCGCACCGGCTTTTACCTGCTGCTGACCGGTGACTATACCTCCCGGGATGTGCTGCCGCTGGTGACGGATTGTTTCTGCTTTGTCCGGGATTTCCGGGGCGAGGTACCGGGCGCATCTGCCAAGGACTGCGGCAACTATTTGGATATGAACCTGCCGATGGCAAACTACTGGGGTGAAAAGTATACCCAACTGCTGGAAAACATCACCGAAGACCGGCTGATCTATCCGGTATGACTGTAGGGCGGGGGCTTGCTCCCGCCGCAAATAACCAATGGAAAGGGACAATTTATGAAGTTTGGTATTATTGGCGCAATGGATGTGGAAGTAGCGACTCTGAAAGAAAAGATGGAGCAGGTGACCACGAAGACGATTGCCGGCGCGGTGTATTTTGACGGACAGCTGGCTGGATTGCCGGCTGTGGTGGTGCAGTGCGGTGTGGGCAAAGTCAATGCATCCCTGTGCACCCAGATCCTCTGCGACTGCTTTGGCGTGACCCATATCGTCAACACCGGCATTGCCGGTTCGCTGGATGCAAGGCTGGACATTGGCGACTTGGTTATCAGTCAGGATGCCATCTACCACGATTTTGACCTGCGGTTCTGGGGTCGTCCTGTTGGGCAGGTACCCGGTATGGATGTAACAGCCTTCCCGGCAGACGAAACACTCCGCGCCGCGGCACAGGCGGCGGCAGAGGAGGTCAATCCCGGCCACAGCACAGTCGGACGGATCGCCAGCGGCGACCAGTTTATTTGCTCCAAAGAGCAGAAGGAGCGTATCATCGCAGATACAGGCGCGGTCTGCGCCGAGATGGAGGGCGCGGCCATTGCCCACGCAGCCTATAAAAACGGTGTGCCGTTCGTCATTATCCGTGCCATTTCCGACAAAGCAGACGATTCTGCGGAAATGGATTATCCTACCTTTGAGGCCATTGCTGCCAAGCGTTGTGCGGCAGTCACGATGAAGCTGGCAGAAGCCTTGCAGAAATAGTACGGCTTGACAGCATTTCCAATATATGGTAAAATATAAATGTAAAGAATATCCGTAATGACAGACCGTTGTGCGCAAGCGATTCTCAGCGGACAAAGCCTGTTTGACGATCTGTAAAGGTAAATAGAAAGCTTGCGCACAAAACCAACGTATTAAAGTGGTTTTGTGCGCCTTTTTGTCTGGTTCAAAAAATATTTGCAACAGAAATGCAAATAAATGTCACCTTTTGCTCACCTTATCACATATATAGGATGAAAGTATAGAAATGTATGTTGTAGGTGGTACCGATGGCATATTATGAATCATATAAAAGTTAGGATTTGTTGTTTTGAACATTTACGAAAGGAGCATTCCCTATGCGAAAAAGAACAATTTGTTTTTTGTTGATCATCGTATTGGCATTGGCTGTTTGCAGCACGGGCTGTGGTCTCTCTTTAGAAAACACGGATGGCAAAAAGGAGGAAACGAAGGCTTTTGACACAGCGACCATCGAGGATAATTTTATAGACAACCGCGTTATGGTGGTGTTAACCCACGAAGCAAGCATGGAATTTAAGAGCTATAGCGCGGCGGATTTCCCGGAAATTGCCTGCAAATCCGTTAAGAATTTGTCCACCGCTGCGGCAGAAAAGGTGCAGGCAAAGCTGCGGGGTGAAATACCCGAAGATCTGGATGTGAATGCCGCCTTTATGTATCGAAATGTAAAGGTCGATACCTTTAAGACCATTCTCAGCTTGGAGCTGGAAAACCCAGGCAAAGAAAATGTTTTGAAGGCAGTCAGGGCATTAGAAAAACGGGAGGATGTCTACTATGTAGGCCCGGATTACATAATTGCTCTTGATAATACCAATTAGCGCAAGCAGGCATCAAAAGCGTTGCGAAAAGTGCAGCTATATGATTTTGCAGCCCCATGCATTGGATGATGGAGGATGCGTTTTGTGTTCCTACCCAGATTAGAAAGGAGAAACAGAACAATATGGTTATTCTTCCATTACAGTTATTCTTAAGGAGTTGATTTTATGAAAATGAAAAGAAACCTAATTCTTATTTTGGTGATACTGATGCTGCTTTCGATGGCATTAGCGGGCTGCCAATCCGTCCAAGGTGATTTCACACCGCTTACAGCGGAGCAGAAAGCGAATATACTGGAAGCATATAAAATAGAATTCTGCGGCAACGACGAAAACTATTATCAGGGAAAACCCCTAATTTGGTTTGATGAAAACGGGGGCAAACGCGATCCGAATGTTTATCGGTATTTTGGCAGCTACGGGGACTGCATTGTTATGCTGCGGTACGGAGACGGTCAGAATGCTCTATTTGAACCTGTTACACTTCCTAAAAAGATTCCCCTTTCTCGCGTAGTTGAGTACCCCGTAGATGTAGACATTGTTCTCTATAATACAAATCCCCAATATCCAAATTCCGGGAGATATAAAAAGTATGCACCGATTTCTTCAATGCAGGGGCTTGAGCTGTACGACATAACATGGCTCACGCGCGGACAACTGGAACAGCTCACCACGGATTTGGAAAATTGGCTCGCTGTGGGGAATTACTAAAACAATCACCGCAAAATAAATTATCGGGAAGCGCGTTTGCGCTTCCCGAATTCCTTTGTCTAAAAATACGATTTGCTTTTATGTGCGGGAATTGTCTACCGGCTTAAAATACCGGTCAAGGGGGGTGCGGTAGTAGTAGAGCACGAAGATCCCGCAGCAGAGGATCCAGCCTAAGGGATAGCCCATGGCGATAGGGATCACCTCATTCCAGACGCGGGACATAATGAAAAGATAAACCTGCCTGAATACCACATAGGACGACACCATAATAACCATAGGCGCCCGGGAATTGCCTGCACCCCGGAGGGCGGAGGCGTAGACCTGCGTAAAGCAGGTGAGGAGATAGAAGGGGGTAATGTAGCGCAGAAACAGTGTGCCGTAGCGGATGGATTCTGCCTGCGAGGTAAAGAACCGCACCACATCCCCGGAGAAGATCAGCACCGGGATCATTAGTACGCCGGTGACGCCTGCGGAGAGCAAAATGGAGTTGGTAACGCCCTTTCTCGCCCGCTTTTCCTGCCCGCAGCCTAAGTTCTGCCCCACAAAGGTAGTGGTTGCCAAAGAGACAGACTGGGCAGGGAGGAACAGCAGCATATCGATTTTAGAGTAGGCGGTATAGCCGGACATACAGCTGGGGCCGAAGGCATTAATATAGGACTGGACGAAAATGTTAGAAAAAGAGGTGATGGAAACCTGCAGGGCAGAGGGAATGCCGAGAGCGATGATCCGACCCAGCAAATGCCAGTTGACCTTTAGCTTTTTAAGCTGGAAACGAATGCAGGAGTCAGAGCGCATCAGGGAAATGACGATGAGTACAGCAGAAACGCCCTGGGAAATGATGGTTGCCCAGGCAACACCTTCTACCTTCATACCGAATACAAGGATGAAAAGCAGATCCAGCACGGTATTGAGAACTGCGCAGACCACAAGGAAGTAGAAAGGCCGCTTGGAGTCACCTACGGCGCGCAGTATGGCGGCACCCATATTGTAAAATACCAGACCCATAATGCCGGAAAAGTAAATGGAAAGATAGGTCTCTGCCTCAGGCCAGACCTCCTCGGGAATCTTGGCAAAATTCAAAAGTATGGGCGTCAGAAGATGGCCAGCAACAGTAAATATAAGACCGATGGCAAAGGTCATTATCATAGACGTATGTACCAGCTTTTCGATGGCATCCTCGTTTTTTGCGCCGAAATTCTGGCTGATGAGGGCGCCGGCACCGGCGGAAAAGCCTAAGAAAAAGCCGATGAACATATTGACGATGGGTCCCATAGAGCCAACGGCGGCAAAGGCATTGTCGCTGACGAAATTGCCTACCACCCAAGTATCCACCGTATTATAAAGCTGCTGGAACAGATTACCGATCAGCAGGGGAAAAGCAAAGGCAACAAGCTGCCGGGTAATGCTGCCCTCGGTCATATCCATACTGTGACGGCTGACGGGGTTTTGCTTTTTGATACCGAACAAAGGAAATGCCCTCTCTCATAATGGTTTTCCAGCCAATTATAGCACTGCTTTACAGGAAATGCAACAATCCGAGGAAAAGAAAGTACTTGCAATTTACCGGAAATAGAATACAATAGAGGTAACTTATAGAATAGGACGGATGTATATGAATAAAGTCTATATCCCGGACGGATACCGCCCGGTTCTGGATGCCTATGATACCCAACGGGCCATCGCCTACATAAAGCAGACCTTTCAGGAGGAGTTTTCCTCTGCGCTGAACCTGAAGCGCGTCTCTGCACCGCTGTTTGTTACAGAGGATTCCGGCCTTAATGACAACCTAAACGGTCATCAGCGGGCAGTTACCTTTGACGTGCCTGCGGTGGGAACAGACGCGCAGGTAGTCCATTCCTTGGCAAAATGGAAGCGTCTTGCCCTGAAGCGGTACAATTTTGGCATCGGTGGCGGCTTATATACCGATATGAATGCCACCCGCCGGGAAGAGGAGCTGGACAATATCCACTCCATCTACGTAGACCAGTGGGACTGGGAGAAGATCATCACCCCGGAAAACCGCAATCTTGACTACTTAAAGCTGATCGTTCGCTCTATTGTCCGGGCTATCTGCAATACCAATGACCGTCTCCACGTCCGTTTCCCCCAGCTTCGCACAGAGCTTTCTCCGGATGTGGCTTTTATCACTTCTCAGGAGCTGGAGGATATGTACCCGGAGCTTACCGGTAGCGAAAGAGAACGGGAATTTGTCCGCAAGCACAAGACCGCCTGCATTATGCAGATCGGCAGAAAGCTCCGCTCCGGAAAGCCCCACGATGGCCGTGCGCCGGACTATGATGACTGGAATCTCAACTGCGATATTTTCTTTTGGGATGCTGTCCTTGACCGCGCGCTGGAGATATCCTCTATGGGTATCCGCGTAGATGCTCAGGCACTGGATCAGCAGCTCAGCGAAGCCGGCTGCGACGACCGCCGGGCACTGCCTTTCCATAAAATGCTGCTCGCCGGCGAGCTGCCGCTGACCATCGGCGGCGGTATCGGTCAAAGCCGGCTTAGTATGTTAATGATGGGCTGCTGCCACATCGGCGAGGTGCAGTCCAGCATTTGGGACAGCGAGACGATAGCTGCCTGCGAAGCCGCAGGCGTCCCGCTACTGTAAGGAGAATATTATGAAGTACGATTATTTGATCGTGGGCGCAGGTCTTTTTGGCGCAGTTTTTGCCCACGAGGCCACAAAGAAAGGCAAAAAGTGCCTTGTGATCGACAAGCGGGCGCATATCGGCGGCAATATCTACACCTATGAAGAGGCCGGTATTCAGGTACACAAGTACGGCGCCCATATTTTTCACACCTCCGATGAAAGAGTGTGGAGCTACATTAACCGCTTTGCCACCTTTAACCGCTTTACCAATTCCCCAATGGCGCGCTATGGGGATAAGCTCTATAATATGCCCTTTAATATGAATACCTTCTACCAGCTCTGGGGCGTTACCACCCCGAAAGATGCCAAGGCGGAGATCGCCCGCCAGGTAAAGGAGGCCGGGATCACCGAGCCGAAAAATTTGGAGGAGCAGGCCATCTCTATGGTGGGTAAGGATATTTATGAGATCCTTGTAAAGGGCTATACTGCAAAGCAGTGGGGCCGCCCATGCGCAGAGCTGCCGTCCTTTATCATTAAGCGGCTGCCGGTGCGCTTTACCTTTGATAACAATTACTTTAACGACCTTTATCAGGGTATCCCTACAGAGGGTTATACCGCCATCGTGGAAAAAATGCTGCAGGGCGTAGAGGTAAAGCTAAATTGCGATTTCTTCGAAAACCGTGAAGAACTGGAAGCCCTTGCCGACCGGACCGTCTTTACCGGAATGATCGACCGGTACTATGATTATTGCTATGGCGAGCTGGAATACCGGGGTCTGCGGTTCGAGACGGAGACACTGGATTGCGATAATTTCCAAGGCAATGCGGTCATCAATTATAACGAGTACGAAGTGCCTTATACCCGGATCATCGAGCATAAGCATTTTGCCTTTGGTACCCAGGAAAAGACCGTCATTACCCGGGAATATCCTGCCAAATGGGAGAAGGGACAGGAGCCTTATTATCCTGTTAACAACGATAAAAACAATGCGCTTTATGAAAAATACCGCGCCCTTGCGGAAAAGGAAGACAAAGTGATCTTCGGCGGCCGTTTGGGCCAGTATAAATACTTCGATATGCATCAGGTCATCGCTGCGGCGCTTGATTGCGCGGATAAGGAATTAGGTTAAGGAATGATGAAAATGCAGGGAAAACTTTTGGATTCCATCGGTTTTTTAAAAGAATTTGATCCTGCTCTTGGGGGAATGATCGAGCGGGAATTTGCCCGGCAGAGAGACGGTCTTGAGCTGATCGCCTCGGAAAACTATGCTTCTCCTGCGGTCATTGCCGCTATGGGCTCTATCTTGACAAATAAATATGCCGAGGGCATTCCAGGAGACCGTCATTACGGTGGCTGCCAATTTATCGATGAGATGGAAATGCTGTGTATCGACCGGGCAAAGGCCTTGTTTGGCGCTCAGTGCGCCAATGTCCAGCCCCATTCCGGTTCTCAGGCCAATGCAGCGGTAGAACTGGCAATTTTGCAGCCGGGTGATACGATGATGGGTATGGATCCCGGATGTGGCGGCCATATGACCCACGGCGATGCCACCAACTATTCCGGCACCTACTACAATGTGGTCTCTTACGGTGTTGATCCCAAAACCGGTCTTTTGGATTACGATCAGGTTCGGGATTTGGCCAAGAAAAAGCAGCCTAAACTACTCATCGCCGGCGCATCTGCCTATCCCCGGGAGATCGATTTTGAGATATTTGCGGATATTGCCCATGAGACGGGGGCGGTCTTTATGGTGGATATGGCGCATATTGCCGGCTTAGTTGCCGGTGGCGTCCATAAGAATCCTGTGCCCTATGCGGACATTGTGACCACCACTACTCATAAGACGCTTCGTGGTCCCCGCGGCGGTCTGATCCTTTGTAAAGAGGAATTTATTGATAGGATCAACAATGCTGTCTTTCCCGGTATTCAGGGTGGTCCGCTGGAGCATATCATTGCCGCAAAAGCCGTATGCTTCCGAGAGGCCGCAGAGGAGAGCTTCAAGGACTACACACGCAATGTGGTAAGCAATGCCAAAGCGCTGGCAAATGCCCTTGCCGATGAAGGCTTCCACATTGTGACCGGCGGTACAGATAACCATATGGTGCTGGCAGATCTGCAGTCCTTTGGTATTTCCGGCCACGAGCTGCAAAACAGAATGGATGCAAATAATATCACCCTTAACGGTCTTTATCTTCCCGGCTCTCCCACTGGCGGCATCCGGGTGGGCACACCTGCCGTTACCACTCGGGGGATGAGAGAAGCGGAAATGGAGCGGATCGCAAGGTGTATTGCGCTTACCGCCCGTGACTTTGCGGGAACTGCCCGTGAGGTCAGGGCGACCGTAAGGTCTCTTTCTGAAGAATTCCCCCTTTATTAACCAATAAAAGCTCCGGAGTATCTCTTCGGAGCTTTTCATAAGGAGAAAGTATGACACGATTTTTTGTAGAACCGGAAGCGCTGAATGCCTCAAATATCACTCTTTCCGGCGAGAATGCCAATCACGCAAGGGTGCTGCGACTGAAAGCAGGGGAGGAAGTACTCCTCTGTGACGGACATGGCAGGGAAGCACTGTGCCGTGTGAAAGACAGTGAAATGACTTTAGAGGTGCTACACTGCCGGGATAGCAAAACAGAGCCTGCGGTAAGTGTCAGCGTCTATATGGCCTTTCCCAAGGCGGATAAATTAGAGCACGTCATCCAGAAAGCCACAGAATTGGGTGCAGCCGAGATCGTGGCATTTCCCACGGCACGGTGCGTGTCCCGCCCGGACGAAAAGAGTCTCAAGAAGAAAGTGGAGCGCTGGCAGAAAATCGCCGCCTCTGCCGCGGAGCAATCCGGCAGAGGGCGGATCCCACAGGTGTTGGTGCTGGGCAGCTACAAGGAAGCGCTCCATAGAGCGGCAGAGGCAAAGTGCGCCATTTTGCTCTATGAAAACGAACGGGCAACCACCCTAAAAATGGCGCTGGAGGCGCAGCCGCTTACCTCCGTCAGCATCCTCTCCGGTCCGGAGGGGGGACTGGAAGAAAAGGAAGTAGAGCAGGCGAAAGAAGCAGGCCTGCAAATTTGTACACTCGGCAGCCGTATTCTCCGCTGTGAGACCGCGCCTCTTTGCGCCCTCTCTGCAGTGATGTACAGCGCCGGCGAATTCTAATAATAAAAGCGACCCACTGGGTCGCTTTTGCCTATTTATGATATTTACTGCCGGCTTGGATGGCTTCTGCCCGGTAGAGCTGCTCCAGCACCATAATGCGGGCAAGATGGTGGGGGAAGGTCATTGCGCTCATAGAAAGCTTTAAATCTGCGATGGCCTTTACCCGTGGCGCGATGCCAAAGGAGGAGCCGATGAGGAAACAGGCCGCGCTTTTGCCGCTGACTTTTACCTGTCCCAGCTTTTCTGCAAGAGCTTCGGAGGAAAGACCTTTTCCTTCCGGGGTCAGGACACAAAAGAAGGCGCCCTTAGGAATTTTCGATAAAATCAGCTCTGCCTCTTTTTCCAGTCCTGCGGCAATTTCGGCAGGGGAGGGATCCTCCGGCAGCCGGGTCTCCGGCAGTTCCACTATGGAAAACTTGCAGTATGCCCGCAGCCGCTTTTCATACTCTGCGGCAGCAGATAGATAAAACTTTTCTTTCAGCTTACCGACCGTAAGCAGGGTGATCTCAAACATAGCTTTCCTCCGTTTGTCTTTTTTCCAGTATAGCACGGGAATAGGAAAAATGCAATCTGGGAAAGCTCCAAGGGGAGGTAATGCAATGAAAAAGGAGAAAATCGCAACAGATCCTAACGGCTCCTATACCGGCCGCCCGGCAGACCCAAAGGATAAGCCGATACAGGACGCAGACGACTTATAGATGTACCCGGCATACGCCGGGTACATATCACATTTGTTCCTTTTTTGTACGGTATTTTTTCTGGGTAGCCATACCGCCGCGGATGTGTCGTTGGGCCTTATTATTATCCAGTACTTGACGTACCTCAACATATAGGGTGCGGTTATAGTGAGGAAGCCGTTGGGACAAGTCCTTATGTACAGTGGATTTGGATATGCCGAAGTGTTTTGCCGCAGCGCGCACGGTTGCGCCGGTTTCTATGAGGTACACAGCGAGCTGAAAGACTCTATCCTTAATTGTATCTTCCATAAATTTCCCTCCCTGCTGTGTGCTGCCAAGAACAATTTATGCCTTAAAAGGTTTTCTTATGCGTTCTTGACAAACGGAAAGCAAATCAGTAAAATAAAGAAAAGTGTTTTTATTTCCCGTAAGAGAGAGGGTATCCTATGGAAGTTGACAAGATTATAGAAATTATCAAAAGAGTTGTAAAGTATATTTTTTGGATCACTGTAGGCAGTATTTTGATTTACTGGCTTATCAGCGATCCGGGGCGCTTTGCACTCATGAAAGATAAGATTAAAAGTATTACCGCGCCTTTTATTTTCGGCTCTGTTTTGGCGTTTATCCTGAATGTGCCTATGCGCACCATAGAAAACCTGCTGGCGAGGATCCCGAGGCTGCGTGGGCGGCGCGTGATTGCAGTGCTTCTTACTTTTATCGCGGTATTACTGATTATTGCCCTTGTATTCCTGCTTTTGCTGCCACAGCTGTCCGACACACTGGAAAGACTGATTCCCAGTCTTGTCAGCTTTTTTGTGTCTATCGGCAATGAGATCAATAAATTTATGCAGGACAATCCGGAGCTTATGAAATGGCTTGCGGAAAATACGAATTTTGAGAATTTCAATTGGTCTGAATTGGTGCAGAACGCTGTTTCCGTCCTTGGCAACAGCCTAAGCGCGATTTTGGCCGGCGCAATCAATGCAATCGGCAAGCTGTCCTCTGTAGTTATGGACCTTGTGATCGGTTTGGTATTTGCAGTCTATTGCCTGTTCCACAAGGAGACCTTAGCCCGTCAGGGCAGAAAGCTGCTGTATGCATATATCCCCGAAAAAGCAGCCGACAATGTTATCCGTGTTGTCCGTTTGACCAATTCCACCTTCTCCAATTTCCTTGGTGGCCAGTGTATTGAGGTCGTGATCCTCGGCTCTATGTTTGCTATCGCAATGGCGGTTTTTGGAATGCCCTATATCCCGCTGATCAGTGTGCTGATCGCAGTGACGGCGTTTATCCCCATTGTAGGCGCGTGGGTGGGCTGCATCGTGGGTGCATTTTTGATCTTTGTGGCGGAGCCTACGCAGGCATTTTGGTTTATTATTATGTTTGTCATTTTGCAGCAGGTAGAGAATAACCTGATCTACCCCAAAGTGGTTGGTACCTCTATCGGCCTTTCCGGTATGTGGGTGCTGGTTGCGGTTGGCATAGGTGGACAGATCATGGGTGTTGCAGGTATGTTCCTAATGATCCCGATCGTGTCTGTATTCTACACGCTTCTGCAGGAGCAGACAAATCGCAGACTGAGCCTGCGGGAGATCGATCCGGAAAAGCTCAGCGTACAGCCGCCGGAGCTATCCTCTAAGCTAAAAGAGAAGCTAAAGCGAAATAAAGTCAAGAAAGCCGAAAAAAACGAGAAAGAATGAATTAAAGGACGTGTTGCAAAGCAAAGCAACACGTCCTTTTGCGTATCCTTTCATAAAAAGATGCGCCCCGATTTTCGGGGCGCATCCGCTATTTAGTGTTTAGTCCTTGTACATTTCCACAAGCTTCAGCAGGTGCTCGTAGCGCTCCTTGGCAGCAGCTTCGTTCTTAGCGAACAGCTCAGTTGCACGCTCGGGGAACTCACGGGTCAGACGGCTGTAGCGGGCCTCGTTCATCAGGAACTCCTGATAGCCATCCTTGGGAGCCTTGGAGTCCAAAGTGAACTTGCCGGTCTCCTTGGAGGGATCGAAGCGGAACAGGTTCCAGTAGCCGCACTCAACAGCCTTCTTCATTTCAGCCTGGCAGTTCATCATACCGCCCTTGATGGAGTGCATCTCACAGGGTGCATAGCCGATGATCAGGGAAGGACCGTTGTATGCCTCTGCCTCGCAGATAGCCTTGATGGTCTGTGCCTGGTTTGCGCCCATAGCGATCTGGGCAACGTAGACATAGCCGTAGCTCATTGCGATCTCGGCAAGGCTCTTCTTCTTGGTCTCCTTACCGGAAGCTGCGAACTGGGCAACCTGACCGATATTGGAAGCCTTGGAAGCCTGACCGCCGGTGTTGGAGTAGACTTCGGTATCGAATACAAAGATGTTGACATCCTTGTTGGAAGCCAGCACGTGGTCAACACCACCGAAGCCGATGTCGTATGCCCAGCCGTCGCCACCGAAGATCCATACAGACTTCTTAGACAGGTATTCCTTCTTGGAGAGAATGTCGGCAACGGTGTCGCAGCAGACCTTAGCTTCCAGATTGGCGATCAGCGCCTTGGTGGCAGCCTTGTTGGCTTCGCCATCGTTGTAGGTGTCCAGCCAAGCCTGGCAAGCAGCCTTGCGTTCATCGCAAACAGTGGTCTCCATAACGGTGCGGACCTTGTTAGCCAAGGACTCACGGATAACAGCCTGCGCGGTGTACATACCCAGACCGTGCTCGGCGTTGTCCTCGAACAGGGAGTTAGCCCAAGCGGGGCCGTGGCCGTCAGCATTTACGGTGTAGGGAGAGGTAGCAGCGGGGCCGCCCCAGATGGAGCTACAGCCGGTAGCGTTGGAGATATACATCCGGTCGCCGAACAGCTGAGTTACGAGGCGAGCATAGCTGGTCTCAGCACAGCCTGCGCAGGAGCCGGAGAACTCAAGCAGAGGCTTCTTGAACTGGCTGCCCTTGACGGTATTGTCTTCCATTTCGGGCTTCTGAGCGACCTTGGAGACCATGTAGTTGAATACATCCTGCTCGGGAAGCTCCTGCTCCTGAGGTACCATAGTGATGGCATTGGTGGGACATACACCGACACAGACACCACAGCCCATACAGTCCAGAGGAGATACTGCCATTGCGTAGCTGTAAACGCCCTTGCCCTTGCCGGCCTTAACCGGTACAGTGCGGGTAGCAGCGGGAGCGGCCTTAGCTTCAGCTTCAGTCAGCGCGAAGGGACGGATGGTAGCGTGGGGGCAGACATAAGCACAGTTGTTGCACTGGATGCACTTGGTCTCGTCCCAGTGAGGAACAAGTCGGATCGTAGCCATGTCGTTCTGTGAG
>JAZSDE010000096.1:0-11155 GCA_045531015.1 Faecousia sp. | reverse complement strand
GATCCGCGCTACCATAAAGATCGCCCGGACAATGCCGCCGGTAGTGACGGTCACACCTAAGAAAGATACAAGCACCGTGCCCTCTGTGTAGAAAAACAGGTTCAGAAGTCCCGTAAAGACGAGAATGAAGATCATCGGCTTCATTCCGCGAAGGAGGGACTTGGGCGGGATGCGGGAGATGGCAACGGTCAGCACCAAAAAACCAAAGCAGATGCCATAGGACAACCAGCTCACCGCGCTGAAAAGGGCGATGATATAGACAATAAGCATTACGAGCTTCGTGCGGGGGTCTAACTTATGCACAGGAGAATTTCCCGGGAAATACTGGCCGAGGGTAATATCCTTTAACATATTATTTCCCCTCCTTTAACGATAGAAGGGCGCGGGCTGCCTGCTCGGTAGTATAGACCGGGGGCACATTTAGTCCTAACTTCCGCAGTTCTAAGAATACCCGGGTCACATCCGGAATATCCAGTCCCATTCCCAGCAGTTCCTCTGCGCGGGCGAAAACCT
This sequence comes from Faecousia sp., assembly GCA_045531015.1. Taxonomy (GTDB): domain Bacteria; phylum Bacillota; class Clostridia; order Oscillospirales; family Oscillospiraceae; genus Faecousia. Next base: position 10,642 of record JAZSDE010000096.1, on the reverse strand, counting down.
CATCGGGCGTGCCGTCCATTGCAAGCTCACTTCCGTTCATAACAAGCAGCCGGTCAGTGAGCCGGGCCACGTCGTTCATCGAGTGGCTGACCATTATAACGGTGGCGTTCTTTGCCTTGCGGTAATCCTCTATATTTTTAAGGATCTCTTCCCTGCCCTCCGGGTCAAGTCCGGCGGCAGGTTCATCTAAAATCAGCACCTCAGGCTCCATCGCGATCACGCCCGCAATGGCTACCCGCCGTTTTTGGCCGCCGGAAAGGTCAAAGGGAGAGGCCTGCAGTTGCTTTTCCGTCAGGCCTACAAAGCCGGCAGCTTCCCGGACACGGCGGTCGATTTCCGCTTCCGAAAGGCGCATATTTTTGGGGCCAAAGGCGATGTCTTTATAGACCGTCTCCTCGAAAAGCTGATACTCCGGGTACTGGAACACCAAGCCCACACGAAAACGCGCCTGCCGGGTGGTGGCTTTGTCCTGCCAAATGTCCACGCCGTCTAAAAGCACTTTGCCGCCTGTGGGCTTCAGTAAGCCGTTGAGCTGCTGAATGAGCGTGCTTTTGCCCGAGCCGGTGTGGCCAATGATTCCCACAAACTCGCCCCGGTGGATGGAGAAAGAAATGCCATTAAGGGCAGTATGCTCCCAGGGCGTTCCTCCGCTGTATATATATTGTAGGTTTTCGACCTGTATGATCGGTGTCACGGTAATCCTCCTGATATGTTGTAACCACAAAAATTATACCCTCATCAATGCAGCACCCATAAAGGCCCCCTCATTGAGGGGGCTGTCAGAAATCTTTGATTTCTGACTGGGGGAGAGATCTTTTTTCTCTCCCTCCGCCCCTCCGGGGCACCTCCCTCATCAGAGGGAGGCTGATGCAGCATAAGCTTTTCGTTGTTACAAGTAACTATATCTCTGTTACTTAAAAGTTTCAAACAGTATCTGCGCGCATTGATTGGGGTCTAATTCGGTTAAGGGCAGCTCGTAGCCCTGCTGATTCAGCGCATAGCACAGCTCCACCGTTTCCGGGGAGGCAAGGCGCAAATTATGGAGCATTTCAACTTGAGAAAAAACCTCTTGGGGCGTGCCGTCCAGGGCAATCTTTCCCTCGTGCAGTACCACGACCCGCTGCGCCTTTGCCGCCTCGTCCATATGGTGGGTAATAAGCACCACGGTAATGCCCTTTTCTTTGTTTAACTTCGTAATGGTGTCTATGACCTCTCGCCTGCCCTTGGGGTCAAGCATAGCGGTGGGCTCGTCGAGGACAATGCATTTCGGCTCCATGGCAATGATACCCGCAATGGCAACTCTTTGCTTCTGTCCGCCGGAGAGGAGATGGGGGGCGTGCTCCCGGTACTTGTACATACCCACCTGCTCCAGCGCACTATCCACACGGGCGCGAATGCGGCTACTCTCGATTCCCAGATTCTCCGGGCCGAAAGCCACGTCTTCCTCCACCACGTTGGCGACGATCTGGTTATCGGGGTTTTGGAATACCATACCCACATTTCTGCGGATGGCAATTTGAAGAGCAGGGTCGGAGGTATCCATACCGCAAACGGAGACCTTGCCGCCACAGGGAAGCAGTATGGTATTAAAGTGCTTCGCCAGCGTGGATTTTCCGCAGCCGTTGCCGCCCAAAACCGCCACAAAGCTGCCTTCCTCGATCGTAAGGCTTAGATCCGTAAATACGGTAACGCCGGGCGTGTCTTCCACGCCCGGATAAGTATAGGATAAGTTTTCGACTGTAATTGCAGTACTCACGGGTTTACTCCTATCACTCAGTTAATTTTAAAACTTTATGCACTGCGTGAGAGTGCCTAAGGCTCCCTTGTGTAAAGGGAGCTGGATTTTTCTTTGCTCAAGCAAAGAAAAAGACTGAGGGATTGACAACCCCTCCGAGTAAAATCAAAGATTTTACCCACCTCCCATTGCACAGGGGAGGCCTTGCTGCTTCGTAAACTTTTTGCTGTTACTAATCGGGTGTCCATCTGCCAGTGGCGCCGCAGGGCAGTATCCGGCCGCCGTTGGTTACAGGCAGACCAAGCTCGCCCACATCGGTCTTTCCGCCGTGGCTCGCGCCAAATACCACGTCCGACGCATAGCCTACCGCGCTGGGGGCAAGGCCGGTGGTATAAGAATTGATGATCACAAAAAGCGGGTTATCTGTCAGCAATTTCGCGGTTTCCAGCAGGAAGGGATAAAAGCTGGTCTCCATCTTCCAAATCTCCCCGCTGGGACCCCGACCGTAGCTGGGCGGATCCATAATGATGCCGTCGTACCGCCGTCCACGGCGGATCTCCCGCTGGATGAACTTGCCGCAGTCGTCCACGATCCAGTGGATGGGCTTATCCGCAAGGCCGGAGGCCACGGCATTTTCCTTTGCCCACTGGACCATACCCTTGGACGCATCCACGTGGTAGACCTCTGCGCCGCCGGCTGCTGCCGCCAAGGTGGCACCGCCGGAATAGGCAAAGAGATTCAGCACCCGCACAGGTCTTCCCGCATTTGCCACCTTATCCCGGATATAGTCCCAGTTGGCGGCCTGCTCGGGAAATACGCCCGTGTGCTTAAAGTTCATAGGCTTTACGTTGAAGGTCAAATAGTCTCGGTAGCGAATTTGCCACCGCTCCGGCAGGTGATGGTCAGACCAGTGGCCGCCACCGGTAGAGGACCGGAGATACCGGGCATCGTACTTTTTCCAGCCCGGGTGGGTGCGGGGTGTATTCCAAATGACCTGCGGGTCGGGGCGCACAAGGATATACTTTCCCCAGCGCTCCAAACGCTCCCCATCGGAGGTGTCCAGCACCTCATAATCCTTCCATAAATCGGAGATCCAAATCATAGTTACTCCTTATGCGGCGGGTTCTGTGCCGCCGGGCAGATACTGATTCATATAGGCTTCCCAAGCCTGCTTTGTATGGGTGGTGCAGTGCTTACAGGGGGCGGTATTGCCCGGATACTGGAGCGCACCGCCGACGGTAAAGCCCTTAAAGGCAACCGGTGCGCCGCCTTCGTCTACCTGATAAACATAGGCCTTTTCATAGAACTGCTCCCAAAGTCTGTGGGGAATGACGGCATTGATGTCGTCAATGTCCTTTTGGGTCATTTTCAGCAGCGCCATCTGCTGTACCACCGCAGGGGTAAAGCCGGTTGCGGGGTCCAGATTTTCCACCATAGAGAACAGAGTGCAGTATTCATTTGCCACACCGTTTCCGGTGGTGCAGAAATTGACAGTCATATGCTTGTCGCAGTACTCCTTCGGCGCATCCTCGGGATAGACCTTGGCAGTTTTTACACGGGTAAAGTCACTTGCCTGCCGCACATCGTGGTAGCAGGCGTCGGTTGCCAGCTTGCCGCTATCGAGGCACACAGTTACGTCCACCATTTTATTTTCGTCGTAGAGAGGGATGTTTGCCTTGCCGGCGTGGAGCGGCCGCATTACATTGCGCCACATACGGGCGGCGGGGTTATAAGAGCCGCTGGTAAGGGTGATGGTCTCGGGGATATCGTAGCCGCACCAGACCGCTGCAGTATAGTAGCCGCTAAAGCCGCAGAACCAACGGTCACGCCAGCTGGAGGTAGAACCGGTCTTACCGCCTACATCGATGCCGGAGAGGGCTGCGCCTGCGCCGGTACCGTTATTGACGGCGTTTACAAGACAGTAGTTCATATAAGTGACCGTCTTGTCGCTGAGGATCTCCCGACTTTCCTGATCCTTTTCGATGAGCTTGTTGCCGTTACTGTCGTAGACACGCAGGAAGGTACGTCCCTCCCGCCATACACCGCCGTTGGCAAAGGTAGCAAACGCACTGGTCATATCCCGGACGGTGATACCCTTTGTCTGGGCACCCAGTGCCAAGGGGCCGTAGTCCTTATCGGTCTGCACCCAGCCGGAGGAAGTGACATTGGCATCAATGAGGGTGGAAAGACCGAACTTGTACTTTGCAAATTCGTAGGAGTAGCTGATGCCGATGCCGTCCAAAGTATTGGCTGCGGCTGCATTGACAGAGTCCTCCACCGCTTCAAAAATGGTGCGCTTATAGGAGAACTCACGGGTATCATTGTTGGGCCAAACACTATTACCGTTATACTGCAGGGGCTTGTCGTAAACCACAGTAGCCGGGTTGATGGCGCCAATTTCAAAGGCGGGGGCGTACACGGAAAGGGGCTTAATGGAAGAACCGGACTGGAGCCGCACAAGGGCGCGGTTCCAGGCATCGTACTGCTCCTTTTCACCTACACCGCCGGCAAGCGCCACAATATCGCCGGTGCGGTTATCCACAACCACGATAGACGACTGCAGCTGCTGACCGCTCTTGGTATCGGGAATATAGTCTAAATTACCGTAAATTTCATCCACCTGTGCCTGCACCGTAGGATCCATCGTGGTATAAATATGGTAGCCGCCACGGCGGATCAGCTCCATATAGAGCTTTTCGGAGGCATCGTTCCATTCCACGTTGGAAAGCTCTGCCATTTCTTTGGCAAGATCCTCCAGCACTGTCTCTGTAAACCAAGAGTACACGCCCTGATTGGAGACCTGCTCCATAACTACCTTGGTGCCGCACTTGGGGCAGAAGTATTCTTCGCCCTCCTTTTTAAAGTTAGCTGCCACATCCCGGTAGCCGCAGCTTTCATTGGGGCAGGTATTGAGGCGCTCTTCAAAGGTAACACCGGACTCAAAGACCATTTCCTGGGCGATAGCCGCATCATATTCATCCTTACTGATCCAGCCCTGGTTGCACATTTCCTTCAGAACAATGGTCTGCCGCTCCCGGTTGCGCTCTCTGCCTGTTTTGCCACCTTCCTCGAAGGCCTTGCGATAGGGGTCGAAAATCGAGGGGTTATTGGTAATACTGATTAAGCTGGCGCATTCTGCGGTGGTCAGCAGCTCCAGCTCCTTGCCGAAGTAATATTCTGCCGCGCTGCGGACACCGTTGTAGCCGTTGCCGAAATAGACAGTATTGAGATACAGCTCGATGATCTGATCCTTGGTGCTGCTGCGCTCTACGCAGACGGCGCGGAAGATCTCCATCACCTTTCGCTGGACGGTGAAGCTGTTTTCACCTGTCAGGTTTTTAATGAGCTGCTGGGTCAGCGATGAGCCGCCGGCGGTGCCGCCGCCGAAGAACATACCGGCGCAGGCTTTGATGGTGGTGAACCAGTCTACGCCCTGATGCTCATAAAACCGCTTATCCTCTATGGCCACGGTGGCGTGGATCAGATCCTTGGGCATATCCTCCAAGTCTGCCCACTGGCGCTTGGTATCGGAATAGACCCGCTGGAGGGGCTGAATTTTTCCGTCCCCATCCACATAATAAAGAAATGAGGACATATCTAAGGTAAAGTCATCTAAGTTCAGGTCAGCATTGGGCAAAATGTCCTCTTCCAGATAATCGCCCACGATGCCCACCAGCACAAAGACGCACACGCCGCAGATCAGCGCCACAGTGATGACGGCGCCACCTACGATCTTGAGCACCGAGAAGATGGCCATCCATATTTTATATAGGATACGCAGCGCCTTATGGGGCTCCCAGCTCTGGGGTTCGTTTCCTCTCTGATTTTCAGGCATAATTTTTACCTCCGTATTCTACGACCCGTAAGCAGGTCAGCTAAGTGCATTATTTTGAAAATGGCATATAGGCATACCATCATACATATCATTATAGCATACCCCAGAAAAAAACGAAAGACCCAATTTATAAATATTTAATGAATTTCCGGGAAAACTTTCTTATGTAATGGGCTGTAATGGTTATATATTTTGTTAATGCCGAACGCATAACGGCCCCCTCTGACGAGGGGGCTGGCAAAATTGGCACTTCGTAACCAATTTTGACTGGGGGAGAGACCGTTTTTTCTCTCCCTCCGCCCCTCCGGGGCACCTCCCTCATCAGAGGGAGGCTTTGCGGCATAAACTTTTAGACGTTACGGCATAGCAGGAGGCGGTATGATGAAATTTTTTCGGAGGATCTTTCCTATTTTGGTGCTTATTCTCTATTTAGGCGTCTACGACGGCAAGGTGGCGTTGCTGCGGGGCGGGCACACAGTGCCGGTACAAATTTATATGCACGATGCCGCTCTCTATCCCCCGAAAGAGCGGGAGGCACTGGAAAATGGCATCCCTATCCGCAACCAGCGGCATCTGAACGAGCTGCTGGAGACCTACCTTTCCTGACAGATTTTACTTGATTTTCTCCCCTGCTTCGTGTACAATAGGAACAGAAACAGAGACAGGAGGGCGCAGTATGTTTGGCTCTGATTTTATGACCATCGTAGATGAAGACGGCACCGAGTATGAATTGGAGGTGCTTACCTCTGTGGAATACGGCGGCGCGACTTACCTTGCGGTGATCCCCGCAGGAAACGAAGACGAAAAGCTGCCTGAGGTCAGTATTCTCAAGTCCGAGGAAGACGAGGACGGTGAGCCGCTCCTTTGCGCCATCGAAAGCGAGGAGGAGCTTGCAGCTGTGAATGACCTCATTATGGCCGAGCTTTATCCCGAGGAAGAGGAATAAGTTTGCAGCCTGCTTGGTACGTGGCGTGTCCTTTTGGACCCACATTTTATTAAAGGGAAGCTTGACTTCTGTATCGGATTGCAGACCTCCCGCCCGCGCTTTGACGATGGGTGGACGTTGGGAGCAGCGAACATGCAGAGCGACTACCCACCTGCCATTGGTGCAGGTCATAAATGGATACGTACGGCCAAAGCGGGTTTAGGGGTGTCGTGAAAACGGCACCTCTTTTTTAATGGACAATTGTCCACCGTACCTGTCATTCTGAGCGCGGTGCTCCGCACCATCATACATTGCCGTAGGGGCGACCATCGGTCGTCCGTTCCGTACTACCAACACCGCAAAACCTTGAAACATCGCTGACGAGCAATGCTCGCCCCTACAATTTAAAATCCGTCCGGGTCGCCGACACCATAATTGTCAATTGATAAAAATATGTGAGAATTTTGTAAAATTTTACAAGTTGCAATAATAATACTTGCAACATTGAAAAAAATAGGTTATAATCCCATAGAAATGCAAAACCCAACGCATATTACTTATACGAGAGGAATTTAGATTATGAGCGCATCCAACAAGAAAAAGCTCCGTAAGGAGCAAAACACTGCTAAGATGACTGAGCGTCAGACCCAGGCGCAAAAGGAAGCAAAGCAGCTCAAGCGGTATACTGCCGCATTTATTTCCGTTATCGCGATCGTTCTGGTAGTCGCCATCGGCATCGTTGCCGTCCGCGGCGTTGTCCAGTCCGGTTATCTGCAGTCCAATTCCATTGCTGCAGTGGTAGGTGGTAAAGAGCTGAACGCCGTTGAGCTGAGCTACTACTACTTTGATGCTATTGATAAGGCCTACTCCGAATGGTACAATCAGTACGGCTCCAACACTGCCGTATACCTGCAGGTTTTGGAGGGTCTGGACATCAAGAAGCCTCTGGAAGATCAGATCTTTGACAAGAAGACCAACAAGACCTGGGCAGACCACTTTGTGGATCTGGCTCTGGAAGATGCCAAGCGCGTGTATTTGCTGTGCGATCTGGCCGAAAAGGCAAATTTCAAGCTCAGCGAGGATGACACCGCTGCTATCGACAGTCAGATCTCTATGCAGCAGCTCTACGCCGCTTATTACTACGGCTACTCCGATTTTAATAAGTTCCTTGGCTCTACCTACTGCTACGGCGCAAATGCCGAGAACTTCCGCAGCTACATCGAACGCAACCAGCTGGCAGATGCTTACATCGCTCACTACACCGAGAGCCTGAGCTATACCGATGCGCAGATCGCCGAGTACGTCAAGGAGAAGCAGAACGACTATAACAGCTACACCTACAGCTCTGTCTACCTGAGCTACACCTACTTCTTAGGTGAGCAGAAGAAGGACGCAGACGGCAAGGAGATTCCCTACACCGAAGAGGAGCGCAACGCCGCCCGCGCAAAGGCCAAGGAGGTTGCTGAGAGCCTGCTGAGTGCCAAGACCTTTACCGATCTGGAAACTGCTGTGAAGGCTCTGGAGATCAATAAGACCAAGACCAACGCCACCGCCACCGAGAATAAGAACGTGATTGGCTCCAAAGTGCCCGCTCTGATGAAGGACTGGCTGACAAACAAGGACCGCGTCAAGGGCAACAGCTCTGTCATCGTCAACGAGTACACCCCCGAGGACGACAACAAGGAAGATGACAAAGAGCCCGAGAAGGTCATCAACGGCTACTATGTCGTTCTGTTTGACAGCGTAAACGACAACAAGGTTCCTACCGTGGACGTACATCACCTGCTGAAAGCCTTCGTTGACGATGGAAAAGACAACAAGAAGGACGAAGACGGCAAGGTGATCTACACCGACGCTGAAAAGAAGACCGCTAAGGACGCTGCTGAGAAGCTGCTCAAAGAGTGGGAAGCTATGGAAGGCGGCAAGACCTTAGAGAACTTCAAGAAGCTGGTGGAAAAGAACACCGACGATACCGCTTCCGCAGCAAGCGGCGGTCTGTTCGAGAACATCTCCTACGATCAGAACTATGTAAAGCCCTTCCTTGACTGGTCTCTCGATGAAAGCCGCAAGGTCGGTGACGTAGAGATCGTGGAGACCGAGTACGGTTACCACATTATGTACTTTGCAGAAAAGAACGAAATGAACTACCGCGACCTCCTCATTACAAACGATATGCGTACTGAGGATACCGACAAGTGGTATGAAGAGCAGTTCAAGACCATTTCCGGTTCTCTTAAAGATTTGGAGTGGATCGCAACGGATGCTATCATCGGCAACCGCTAATTTATAATCACAGCCACCGGGCCCCTCTGACGAGGGGGCTGGATTTTGCGAAGCAAAAGACTGGGGGAGAGATTTTTCTCTATGCGTTTTCTCTCCCTCCGCCAAAAATCAAAGATTTTTGCCACCTCCCTCATCAGAGGGAGGCTTTCCGCTGCAGCAGAAATGGGCATAGATGAAGCTTTGTAAAGCCCCTGCTGTGCCGGATTTATTGGTATGAAATACACCTCCTGTGGAGAAAATTCCCACAGGAGGTGTTCTTTTTGCATTTCAATACAAAATACGGTCTGTTTATTGCCGGGGCGGCTGCGGGGGCAGTTGCCGGGCTTTTCGGCGCAGGGGGCGGGATGGTGCTGGTGCCGCTGCTGAGCGCGCTGACGGATTTAGAGGAAGATGAGGTTTTTCGCGCATCGGTGTCCATTATCCTTCCCATCTGCGTAGTGAGCATCGTAATGACCCCCTACTTCCCGCCCTTGGGCACCGTACTCCCCTACTTGCTCGGCAGCTGCGCAGGCGGTCTGCTTGCGCCCCGGGTCGCCCGGCGCATCCCCACCCTTTGGCTCCATCGGGCGTTGGGAATTCTGATTTTATGGGGAGGAATCCGGTATCTATGGCCTTAATTGCCTTTTTTGCCGCTACCTTTTGCGGCTTGCTTGCGGGAATGGGTCTGGGCGGCGGCAGTCTGCTGATCCTGTATTTAACGAATATTGCCGGCTTTGACCCAGCTTCTGCCCGTGGGATCAATCTGCTCTTTTTCCTCCCTGCCGCCCTGCTTGCTACCCTGTCCCATATCCGCCACGGCAAGCTGCCGCTCAAAAAGGTAACGCCCGCCGTATTGGCGGGCACACTGGCAGCAGCGTTATTCTCCTTTATCAGCGTACTGCTGGACATCGCGCTTCTTAGGAAGCTATTTGGCGTTTTGCTTTTGGGGACGGGAGTGAAAGAACTCTTTTACCGTCCGCGGAAAGCTAAGTAGCCCTCTAAGATGAGGGAAGCCGCCACCGCGTCCACCGTGTCCTTCCGTTTCTTACCGTGGTAATTATGGTCGGAGAGGATGCGGTGGGCTTCCACAGTAGTCCACCGCTCGTCCCACATTTTAACAGGCAGTCCGGTAGCCTCCCCCAATTTCCCGGCGAACTCCCGGCACAGCTCCGCTCTTACTCCCTCGCTGCCGTCCATATTCCGGGGCAAGCCCACAACGATCTCCCCGATCTCATTTTCCTTTGCAATTTCCGCAAGGGAGGCGATGAGCTTTTCCTGCATCCGGCCATGTATGACCCGGGTAGAGCCGGTAAGAGAACAAAGCAGATCGGAGATGGCAACGCCGGTGCGGGCATCGCCGTAGTCAATAGCCATAATTCGCATACAAAATACCTGCTTTCTATAATTTCCTGCCTATTATAACCCATATTTTACAAAAAATAAAGAAAAAAGTTGTTGACTTTACAGCCCCCTGTGTGGTAGAATGACTCTACCTGTGAAAAAGGGCTTTTTTTGTGCGCCCATTTTCAGCTTCGGGCGGTTATTTGTAGTTGACCGCATACTAAATTTTTCCATAGCCGGAGTGATACAGGGAGGCAATTTTAAGGAGGTGCCGTTATGCGCGTTAAAGTCACTTTGAGATGCTCTGAGTGCAAGCAGAGAAACTACAACACTATGAAGAACAAGAAGAATGACCCCGACCGTCTTGAGATGAAGAAGTATTGCAGATTCTGCAAGAAGCACACCGTTCACAACGAGACTAAGTAATTCGCGGTAAAGGAGATCATCATGGCAGAAGCTAAGAAAAAGGAGAACTTCTTTGTCCGCGCGTTCCATGGTACCAAGAAATGGTTCCGTGAAATGAAGAGCGAACTGAAGAAGGTCG
>JAZSDE010000019.1:0-5880 GCA_045531015.1 Faecousia sp. | reverse complement strand
GGGGGTATCTGCGGGGGTATCGGTGGGGGTTTCGGCATAAGCAGTGGGCGCGATTACAAAAACACAGCCCAAAAGTATCATTACAGCCATAAGGAATGCGAGGTGATTTCTTTTCATTTTCTTGCCTCCTGAATATAGCATTGGTTTCGATAATTGGATTATAGCAGGAAAAATTTAGAATTGCAATATGAATTGTCAATTATCAATTGTCAACTGTCAATTAAAAAGCAGGCTCAGGGCGGAGAGGATGATCAGAAAGGCGAAATTGAAATCGGAAAACAGCAATATGTAGTAGCCGGTTTTGCCTTTGTTATGGCGGCTGTACTCCCGGAAGGTAATGAGGCTTGCGAGAGATGCGATCAGCGTGCCTACGCCGCCGATGTTTACGCCGAGAAGAAGCTCTCTGTAATTTTCTGTAAATTGGGACAGCAATATGGCCGACGGCACGTTGCTGATGACCTGACAGGATAGGACTGAGACGAGGAAGGTGTTTTTATCCAGCAAATTGGAAAATAGCGCCCGCACCGCCGGTATCCGCGCCATATTGCCGGAGAAGATGAAGAAAAATACGAAGGTCAGTAGCAGGGGGTAGTCCACCATTTTGAGGGCTTTCCTGTCCATAAAGAGGAGCACTGCGGGGATGATGACAAGGCCAGCCTGATAGGGAATGCCACGGAACACGATGGCAATGGCGAGAGTAAAGAGCGCAAGATAGGCGATGGAGCGGCCTGCGGGCAGGCGCAGCTTCTCGTCCTTTAGCTGGAAGGGCTCGGGCTTTACGAAGATAAGACAGCACAGAGTGATCAGCGCGATGGCAATGAGAAAGGGGAGCGCCATAATGCCCATAAACTCTCCGGTGGGTATCTGGAACTTGGTGTAGAGGTAGAGATTTTGGGGATTTCCAAAGGGCGTCAGCATACCGCCAAGGTTTGCGGCGATATTTTGCATAATGAAGGTAAAGGCCATATATTTATTTTTGCCGGTGGTGGTCATCACATAGGTGCCCAGCGGCAGGAAGGTCAGCAGCGCCATATCGTTGGCGATGAGCATGGAGCCGATAAAGGTGATGTACACCAGGGCGAGGATGCAGATGCGGGCGTTGCGGAAGATCTGGATCAGCTTTTTCGCTAACATATAGAAAAAGTTGATGTTTTTAAGCGCGCAGACCACCGCCAGCACGCAAAAGAGGCAGGTGAGGGTCTTTACGTCGAAGTAGCCGAGGTATTCTTTGTCCGGAGGGATGAAAAGGCAGGTAATTGCTGCGGCAAGCATAGCGATGACCATTACGATGTTCTTCTTGAGGAAAGTACCGAAGCCCCGGTAGAGGTGGATATGCTGCAATGTAAACACTTCCTTTGTTAAAGCAAGGGCATTATATAAAAATGGGCGAAATTTGTCAAGATTGCATTTGCGGAGAGAATGATATATCGCCCCAGCGATATGATATACGGCAAGCCGCATGATATATTTGCTTTGCAAATATGATATATTATCCGTTCCTTCATATGCTGTAGGCATATATCATCCACAATAGTGGATATCATATCGAAGATATATCACCCGTTCCGACAGGAACGGATATCATTGAAAAAAGTCACCTTTGTCTACCGACAAAGGTGACTTTTTTCATGGTGGAGACTGGCGGACTCGAACCGTCGACCTCATGCGTGTGAAGCATGCGCTCTAACCAGCTGAGCTAAGCCTCCAAAAGCCTATTTATTGTATCATAGGATTTTAAAATGTCAAGAGAGAAATAGGAAATTATGAATTACAAATTACGAATTACAAATTGCACTATCGAAAGAAATTGTAGGGGCGGGCATTGCCCGTCCGTAAAGATAGCAAGATTGCAGGGTGTTGGAGGTGCGGTACGGACGACCAATGGTCGCCCCTACGATACACCGTCGAAAGAGGTTGTAGGGACACCGCTCCTGCGGTGTCCGCGGACACTCGGGGACGGGTGTCCCTACGGAGGGGAACGGGGGTGCGTTTGGGAAAGAAAAAAATGAGGGTATTTTTTAAGAGGGGCGGAAAGTGCAGACGCGGTGCGGGTTTTCGGCGTTTTTTCAAAAATGAAAATGGGAAAAAAATGGGAAGATTTTTTTGGAAAGACGTGGTATAATGGTAGCGTGGATGGTTGGAGATGGAAATGCTTAATGCTTAATGCGGAATAGCTTAATGCTCAATGCTTAATGGTTTCTTTTTTATGATTAATTATGCATTATGCATTATGAATTTAAAAAACCGGAGGTTTTGATTTGGGTAGGCATAAGAAGATTTCAAAAGAGAATATTTTAAACGAATTGGTTGCTGTGGGGTTTGCCCGGGTGACCAATTATTTATTTGTGGAGAACGGGGAGATCGTTCTGAAGGATGGCAGGAAGCTGACGGCAAACGAGGCGGCGGCCATCTGCCAGATCGAAAAGACCGCTTCCGGCATAAAGGTCAAGTTTTAGGATAAACTAAAGGCCTTGGAGCTTCTGGGAAAGGCGGTGGGGCTCTTTGGCGGGGCGGCGCTGCCAGACGAGACCGCGCCTGGCCTTATGGAGGCGGTGCTGGCCTCCACAAGAGGGGAGGTGGACAGTGGTGCAGTTCAGTCGGAAACAGCTATTGGCGCTGACCTGGTGGAACAGACCCAAATACCAGGCGTATGATGCCATCATCTGCGACGGTGCAGTGCGCTCCGGTAAGACCCGGTCTATGGTGGGCGGTTTCTTTTTGTGGTCGATGGCGACCTTTGACCGGCAGGTCTTTGGCATTTGCGGAAAGAGCGTTTCGGCGCTCAGGCGAAATATCATTTTGCAGCTGCCCGGTTGGCTGGGGCGGGATTTTGCCATCACCGAGCATCGGGGAGAGAATAAGCTGTGTGTGCGGCTGGGGGAGAAAGAGAATACCTATTACCTCTTTGGCGGACAGGACGAAAGCTCCTATATGTCGGTGCAGGGTATTACTTTGGCGGGTGTGCTTTTCGACGAGGTGGCGCTGATGCCAAGGTCTTTCGTGGAGCAGGCCTGCGCCCGGTGCTCCGTGCCGGGGAGCAGATTGTGGTTTAACTGCAATCCCGCCGGCCCGGAGCATTGGTTTTACAAGGAATGGATCTGCAGGGCAGAAGAGAAGAACGCCCTGCATCTCCACTTTACAATGGAAGACAACCCCGGACTGGATAGCCGTATCCGACAGCGATATGAGCGGCTCTACCGGGGCGTTTTTTATGACCGGTATGTCCGGGGCGTGTGGTGCGCCGCAGAGGGACTTATCTACGAATTTCGTCCGGAGAGGCATATTACGAAAGACATCCCGGAGGGGCGGTATTACATATCCGTGGACTACGGTACGGTCAACCCCTTTTCCGCCGGTCTCTGGTGCGTGGGGGACGGTCGGGCAGTGCGGGTGCGGGAATACTATTACAATGGTCGGGAAAAAGGCAAGTGCCTTACGGACGAGGAGTATTACCGGGCGATACTCCGTCTGGCGGGGGACAAGCCGGTACAGCAAATTATTGTTGACCCGTCGGCGGCATCGTTCATTACCCTCATTCGGCGCTACGGCCATTTTTCTGTCCGGCGGGCGAAAAATCGGGTGCTGCCGGGGATCCGGTTGGTCAATTCCTATTTGGAGAGCGGGATACTCCAATTTACCGAGGATTGCCGGGACAGTATTCGGGAGTTTTCGCTGTACGTTTGGGAGGAGGGAAAGGAGGCACCGGTGAAGGAAAATGACCACGCGATGGATGATATTCGGTATTTTTGCACGACGGTATTAGGCAGGAAAGCCTCCCCTGTGTAAGGGGAGGAGTCGACCGAGCAGGTCGACAGAGGGGTTGACAATCCCCCAGTCAAAAATCAGAGATTTTTGACAGCCCCCTTTACACAAGGGGGCCTTTGGTGCGGTGGAAAAATGAAAGTGAGGAGAGTTTATGAGCATCTATCAGTATGAGGCTGCCTTTGGGGCGGCGGACAAGACCTCCCGGAAAATGCGGCAGGCGCAGGAAAGCTGGGAGGAGATTTACTACGGCACGGGGGACGGTGACCCCTGTCAGCGGATTGGCTATGCGGTGGTCAGCAAATTGGTCAGCGCCATCTTTGGCGAGTGTCAGTGTACCCTTGACCCGGCGCTATTGCCGCTTACCCACTTGGGGCGGGAGGCTATGGCGCGGCTCCTTGCCGGCGGTGAGTGCTTTATTAAGCCCTGTCCGGAGGCGGGGGGCTTTACCTTTACCCTTGTGCCGCGGGGCAATGTCCTTGTCTTTGGCAGAGATGGGGACGGCAGACCTACCGACATTGGCACAGCGGAAAAGAGCATTTACGGCAAGCACCATTATACCCTCTTAGAGCGGCGGACGGTGGAGGGGGACAGCCTTGTTATTGAAAATACCCTCTATCGGTCGGGCAGCGCTGAGACACTCGGCACGCCGGTGTCTCTCAAAAGCCATCCGCTGTATAGGGACTTGGCGGAAAAATACCGCTTTGAAGCGCCTATGGGATTGGGCTTAATTCAGATGAAAACACCCATATTAAACTGCGTGGACGCCTCCCCCGATGGGGTGGCTATTTTTGCGCCGGCGGTGCAGCTCATTCGGAATATTGATAAGAATGAGCAGCAGCTTTGCGGGGAATTTGACCGGGGCGAGAGCCGGGTATTTGCTTCTGCAGATCTTATCGATAAGGAAAACGGCCTTAGTGACCATCTGTTTGTAGGACTGGATGAAAGTCCTGAGGAGGTGGGCATTACGGTCTATTCGCCGAAACTCAGGGAGGAATCCTTCCTCGCCCGGAAGCAGGAGTATCTGCGTAATGTGGAGAGCATCATCGGCCTGCGCCGGGGAATGCTCAGTGATGCCCAGGTGGAAGATCGCACCGCCACGGAGATCACCTCCAGTGCGGCAGATTTTAATCTTCTCGTTATCGCCTGTCAGCAGGTTTGGGAAAAGGCGGTAAAGGAGACGGCTTCCCTTTGTGCTGCCCTTGCGGAAATGTACCTTCTGCCGAAGGTCAGCACCGCGGTTACCTTTGATTGGGGCAACGGGGTGCTTTTCGATGAGGATAAGACCTGGGAAGGCTATATGGAGATGGTAAAGGCCGGGCTTATCGCCCCGGAGGTGGCGCTGGGCTGGCGGTTTAATATGCCCTGCGAGACGGAAGCGGAACGGAAGGCAATTCGGGAAAAGTATATGAAAATTGACAATTGACAATGTACAATTGACAGTTGACAGTTGGAAAAACCCTTCCCCCGGGGGGAAGGTGGCTGAACGTAAGTGAAGCCGGATGAGGAACGGCGTGCAGTATAGGTCTGCACAAGTGCGAATACAGAACATTACCGCCCGCATTCCTCACCCGGTTTTTGCTTTGCAAAAACCACCCTCCCCCCGGGGGAGGGGATGGGGCGCCGACCCCTACCATTAGGAAAGGTAAATTTCGATGATGCGACCATCGTTAAAAAGCGTAGAAAGGAGTTTTATATGAAGCGAGAATTTTTACAGAATCTGTCGGTGGGGGAGATGCCGCTAACGAAAGAGGTCATCGATGCCATTATGGCAGAAAACGGCAGGGACATCCAGCGCGCCAAGGGCGAGGCGGAGACCCTGCTGGCGGAAAAGGAGACTTGGGAGGAGACCCTGAGACAGCAACGTGAAAGCCACGAAACGGCAATGCGGCAGCTGACATTTTCCCACCGTTTGGAAAATACCATCCGGGCGGCAAGAGGCAAAAATCAGAAAGCCATCTGTGCCTTACTGGATTTGGAAGCCCTCCAAAATGGCGACGAAAATGCACTTACTCAGGCCGTGGAAAAGCTGCGGGAGGAAACGCCCTATCTCTTTGAACGCACAGAAACACCGCCTCCTTTCGCAAGAGGCACAGGCGCGGCGACCCCGCTCCGGGA
>JAZSDE010000011.1:0-3970 GCA_045531015.1 Faecousia sp. | reverse complement strand
GAGGTAAGCTGTATGAATAAACTTGCATCTGCTTTTTCTGCCAGAAAGGCCGTTGCTGCCTACTTTACCTGCGGTGATCCTACCGTAGAAGCTACCGTTGAGGCGGCTGCAGCAGCCGTCCTTGCGGGTGCAGATATCCTGTTTCTTGGGATTCCGTTCTCCGATCCTACAGCAGTTGACCCAGTGATTCAGGAATCGTCGCTGCGGGGTCTTGCCGCCGGCACGACCACCAAAACCGTAATGGAAACAGCCAAGATCTTTTCTGACAAAGTCCCTGTGGTGCTGACCGGCTATGCCAATTTGGTGTTTAGTCCCGGTATTGAGAATTTTGCAAAACAGTGTGCAGAAAATGGCGTGTCCGGTGTGATCCTCCACGATGTGCCATATGAGGAGCAGGAGGAATTTAAGGCGGTTTTCCGAAAATACGACATTTCCCTAATTTCTATGATCTCTCCGGAGCTGCCGGCGCGCATACCGATGATCGCGAAAAGCGCGGAGGGCTTCCTCTACATTGTCACCGGCGCGGAAACGAACCGGGAGGACGTGCAAAATGCAGTGCGCATTGCCCGGGAAAGCAATCCGGATATTCCCTGCATCATTGGCTGCGGCGTTGCCGATGCCGCACCCATTGAGACCGTCTGTGCGGAAGCAGACGGCGCGGTACTTGACTATGAGCTTGTGTATATCATGGATGAGTACCCAGTGGGTGCGAAACGTCATATTACTGCTTATGTAGAGCATATTGACAAATTGCTGAATAAATAATGGAGGGGTTTTTATGCCCAGAGTGTATAATTTTTCTGCCGGGCCTGCGGCGCTTCCCGAGGAGGTACTGCTCGACGCGGCTGCGGAGATGCTGGACTATCAGGGAACTGGTATGTCTGTAATGGAAATGAGCCACCGCTCGAAAATCTATCAAAGAATTATTGAAGAGGCGGAAGCGGATTTACGGGAGCTGATGAACATCCCCGAAAACTATAAGGTCTTGTTCCTCCAAGGCGGTGCTTCGCAGCAGTTTGCGGCCATTCCGATGAACCTGATGAAGAATAAGGTTGCCGACTATATCATCACTGGCCAGTGGGCGAAAAAGGCCTGCGAGGAAGCGAAAAAGTACGGCATAGCAAATGCCGTTGCATCCTCTGCAGATAAGACCTTCTCTTATATTCCTGACTGCTTCGACCTGCCTATCTCCGAGAATGCGGACTATGTCTATATCTGTGAGAATAACACCATCTACGGCACAAAATTTAAGCAGCTTCCTAACACTAAGGGCAAAATCTTAGTGTCCGATGTGTCCTCCTGTTTTTTATCCGAGCCGGTGGATGTGACAAAGTACGGCATTCTCTACGGCGGTGTGCAGAAGAACATCGGCCCAGCCGGTGTGGTCATCGTCATTATCCGGGAGGATCTCATTTCCAATGATGTATTGCCTTGCACGCCCACTATGCTAAAGTATAAAATCCACGCAGACAACGGCTCTCTGTACAATACACCCCCAGCCTACGGCATCTATATCTGTGGTAAGGTTTTTAAGTGGATCAAAAAGATGGGTGGTCTCACAGCAATGAAAGCCCGCAACGAAGAAAAGGCGGCGATCCTATACGATTTTCTCGACCGCAGCAAATTGTTTAAGGGAACCGTCCGCGCAGAGGACCGCTCTCTTATGAACGTACCCTTTGTGACCGGCAGCGAGGAGCTGGATGCACAGTTTATCAAGGCGGCAACAGAGGCTGGCTTTGTAAATCTCAAAGGTCACCGCACCGTTGGCGGTATGCGCGCCAGCATCTATAACGCAATGCCCATCGAGGGCGTAAAAAAGCTTGTTGCCTTTATGGAAGCGTTTGAGGCTTCCCACAGCTAAGGAGCGATTTGTATGGCAAAAATTCATTATCTCAATCCCATCTCGCCTAAGGGAACAGCCCTTTGGACAGAGGATTATGAAAAAACAGACGATCTGCAGCTTGCCGATGCGGTGATGGTACGCAGCGCGAAAATGCACGATCTGGAGTTGCCTGACGGCCTCCTTGCGGTAGCAAGAGCTGGCGCAGGCGTCAATAATATCCCGCTGCAGAAATGTGCGGAGCAGGGGATCGTGGTCTTTAATACCCCCGGTGCCAATGCCAACGGTGTTGTGGAAATGTCCATCTGTGGTATGCTCCTTGCCTGCCGCGATGTAGTGGGCGGCATCAACTGGGTGCAGTCCATTAAGGACGATGACGATGTAGCTGCAAAGGTTGAAAAGGGGAAATCTCAGTTTGCAGGCCACGAAATTCGCGGTAAAAGACTGGGTGTCATTGGCCTTGGCGCCATCGGCGGCCCTCTTGCCAATGCTGCGCGGAAATTGGGGATGGAGGTCTACGGCTGTGACCCCTATATTTCCATCGATGCGGCTTGGCATCTCGATAGCCACATCGTCCGGGTCAAGACCCGGGAGGAGATCTACGATAATTGCGATATTATCTCCCTGCATGTCCCGCTGATGGATGATACAAAAAAGATGATTAACGATGAAGCCATCAGTAAAATGCGTGACGGCGTGGTGATTTTAAACTTTGCCCGTGATCTCCTGGTGGATGATGATGCATTGGAAAAAGGTCTTGCTTCCGGAAAGATCCGCCGCTATGTCACGGATTTCCCCAACAATAAGACTGCTTCTATGAAA
The DNA here is from genome assembly GCA_045531015.1 of Faecousia sp. Taxonomy (GTDB): domain Bacteria; phylum Bacillota; class Clostridia; order Oscillospirales; family Oscillospiraceae; genus Faecousia. The sequence goes on along the minus strand of JAZSDE010000011.1, from coordinate 1,308 downwards.
GGTGTAATTGCCATCCCACACTTGGGCGCTTCTACTGAGGAATCCGAGGACAACTGCGCCAAAATGGCGGTAAAGCAGGTGATGAATTATCTGGAAAACGGCAATATCGTCAATTCTGTTAATTACCCCAACTGTGATATGGGCGTATGCACCAAGGCAGGCCGTATCACCATTCTGCATAAGAATATTCCCAATACTTTGAGCCAATTTACAACGGTACTGGCAGGTGCGGGTATTAACATTTCCGATATGCTTAACCGCAGCCGTGGAGAATATGCCTATACTATGTTTGACTTGGATCACCCGGCACCGCCCTCTGCGCTTTCGCAGATCGCACGAATTGCCGGTGTCCTACGGATCCGAGTCATTCGATAAAAGTAGCGGAGAGCCTTTACTCTCCGCTATTTTTGCTGTCAAAAATACGTATAATCTGCGGAATTTCGGCGATTTGCCCATTGGAAAAGAGGATGGGCCTGTGTTATAATAAATACGTTAAAAGAATTAACGCAAGGAGGGAATGTGCGGTGTATACAGTCGGTCAATCTGTGATCTACGGCAGCCACGGTGTTTGCAAAATCGTGGAGATCGAAGAAAAAACAGTGGATCATAAGCTCGTTTCATACTATGCCTTAGAGCCGTTGAACCAGCCCGACACCCGGTATTACATCCCCGTACATAACGCCATTGCCGTCAGTAAAATGCGCTTGCCCTTAGCAGCGGAAGCGCTTTACGAGATGCTCGGGAGCGAGTGCAATATGGATAGCTGGATTGATAGCGAGAATGCGCGGAAAATACGTTATAAGGAACTCCTTTCAAACATTGCGCCTGAGGAAATGCTCCAATCCGTGCGGTTGCTCCGCCTGCGCCGGGATGCCCAAGTTGCCGCCGGCAGAAAGTTTCACGTCTGCGACGCCAATTTTCTGAAAACAGCTGAGATCCTCCTTTCTGCAGAGATCGCTTTTGTTCTTGGCATTGACAAAGCAGAAGCCCTTAATATGATCTAAAAAGACCGCCTTAGGGCGGTCTTTACAGAGTGTCAATAAACCCCCAAACCGGCAAAACCAAGTTTTGTATGGCTTGGGGGATGCTCTTTTTTGGAGTATTTCCAACCGGGGGGATATTTTCTGCAAATCAAAAGGTAAAATGCTTGCTGCGCAAGGGTTTTGCCTTACTGCACAAACCGAAGGACTACCGTACCTATGTACGCCGACGCCTTCGGTTTGTTTGTCTTTGGGGCTTTCTTTACCTCTGTCAGTCTGTCAAAAATGACTTTTTTGACAGACTGAAGACCGCCTTAGGACGGTCTTT
>JAZSDE010000106.1:0-9760 GCA_045531015.1 Faecousia sp. | reverse complement strand
CTTTATCTGTTCGACATATTGGAATTGGCTAAACTAATTCGATCCAATACCGTTGCTCTGTTATGCCGTTGACGACAACCTCATTTTCCAGTACACCGCCGTTATTTTGGATGCTTTTGGCAGAGCCGATGTTTTCCTTATCACAGACCATCAAGACCCGAACGATGCCCAGCCTTCTGCATTCCTCCAGGGCAAGGGCGATCATTTTTGTGGCGATCCCTTTCCTGCGCTCTGAGGGGCGCACACCATCGCCGATATGTCCACCGTTGAGAAGGAGAGCTTCATTGAGATAATGCCGGATATTCACCGCACCGACGATAATGTTTCGATCTTCATCCAGGCAGAAAAAGGTGGAATCCGGCACGAGACCGCCGCCGGTATCCTTTACTTCCAAATTCTCGCAATAATGAGAAAAATCGTGATGATCCGATCGGCGGATGGCATAGGGGACGATCTTTTCGCCCGATCGATACCATTCCTCCAGCATATCTTTAATTTGGCGCTCATATTGCGCCGATGCCTTTACCAATTTCAGCTTCATAAGGACGGCCTCCGTAAAATATAAGCTTATCACATTATAAAAAGCTTTTGATTATCACTACCTGATTGTTTTTTGCTTTATAGGAATTGTCAGGACAGAACCCCATTTTTTTGTAAAAGGAAAGGGAAGCTTCTTCGTAGGTTAAAATGAGCTTCGTAATGCCTATCGCGCTAAAGTATTTTTCGGCTATTTCAATTAATTGCTTGCCGTATCCTGCGCGGCGCGCGTCCGGCGCGACCCAAAGCTCACGGATAAAGCCCGCCTGTTCCTCGAAAAAGCCGCCCTTTAGGTGCTCGGGCTGAAGCATAATAAAGCCCTTAAAGCTGCTTTGATCCTCGATCACAAAGGTGCGCATATTTTCCTTTTCGTAGGACTCCGTTATGAGGTCAAAAACATCGGTGTCTGCTTTCAGGTTTATGCCGATCTCCTGAAAATACGCTCGGAAGCATTGCCTGAATCGTTGGTCGTAAAAGTTGGTAAGTTCAAAAACAATCATATCCATTCTCCTTATTAAGTAAAAAATGCCCTTGATAAAATCAAGAGCACCGATCACTTACATAAAGAGATTTTAAGCAACGGACAAAACGGCTTTTGATTTTATCACCATATAAACAGTCATTTTGTCCACCTACCTTTCTTTCTCCCATCATAGCAAACGCAAACCCCTTTGTCAATAGGGGCACTACGGCTAAAAGAAATCTGTAGAAAAGCTATTCCATTTTGATAAGCGATGTATTATAATGACACCATAACTGCCCTTTGGGTGCGAGGAGCGTAGAAGAATGCGAAAGAACAATACGATAAAAGAGTGGCTGTTCGACATTCTAACTGCCATTGTAGCGGGGGCCATCGTTGGCTCTGCCTATCATCTGTTTCAGAACAGCAACGGTTTTGCGCCGGGCGGTGTGGGCGGTCTTGCCACCATTACTTATCACTTTTTTGGGGACAAGGTCAGCTGGTCTGTGCTGATGGTAGCGTTTAATTTGCCGATATTCGTGCTGGTCAGCGCATATGTAAACCGGAAATTGGGTCTTATGCTGACAATCTATATGCTGGTGCAGTCCTTTATTCCGGATCTCTACGATTTCTTTGGCGCCAAGCCCTACTCGCTTATCAATAATGGGGAAGATTTTAACATCGTCTTTGCCTGCGTCATTACCGGTGTCATCTCCGGCTTTGGCTTTTCTATGATGCTGCGCAGATTTGGCGCCAGCGGCGGTACATACGGTATCTCCGCCCTTCTTAAAAAGGCAAGACCGGAGATAAACATTGCCTATGTATCCTTTATTATGGATTCCTGCGTGGTATTGATCGCTTTCTTTGTATACGGAATGAAGATCACGCCGCCGGTGTGTACGCTGATGAACCTGTTTATTGCCAATATCATCGTGGATAACGGGCTTAGCGGTGTGAAAAATGGCTATAAATTTGAGATCGTCACAAGTCAGCCGGAGGCGCTGTCGGAAGAGCTTATGACAAAGCTAAAGCACGGTGTTACCGAGATTCGTGTCCACGGTATGTACTCCGATACAGACAAGCATATGCTGGTATGCATCATCAATAAGCGGCAGATCGGCGAGATGATGAAGATCATCAAGAGCCACCCGGGCACCTTCGCCAGCTTCCAAAAGGTCAACGAGGTGTTCGGCAACTTTAAGAGAAATGTAAAGTGAGGAGCAACGCTGTGAAATTACACATTAAATTTTTTGAAGAACTGACCACAAGAGAACTCTATGAGATCGTCCGGTCCCGGACTGAGATCTTTCTGTTAGAGCAGCATATCATCTGTCAGGACTTTGACCGGGTGGATTATGAAGCACTGCACTGCTTTTTGGAGGAGGACGGCAAGGTGCTGGCATACCTGCGTGCGTTTGTGGTAGAGAAGGGCGTTGCCAAGGTTGGCAGAGTGCTCTCCATTACCCACAATCAAGGTCACGGCACGGTATTGATGACAGGCGCGCTGTCCCATATCCGGGAAAAGCTGGGCGCCAACAAGGTCGTCGTCCACGCCCAAAAGAAAGCACAGGGGTTTTATGAAAAGCTGGGATTTGCGGTTACCTCGCCCGATTATTTGGAGGAGGGAATCCTCCACGTAACGATGGAGCTGGCTCTATAAATGAAAAAAACATCCTCCCAGTCAAAGACTGGGAGGAATTCTTTATTTAGCTACCGAGACGGACCTTCATAAAGAGATTTTCCACAAAACGGGTAATATCACCGGGCAGGAAGGAATAGCTTCTGCCGCGTTCCAGTATTTCCTCAGACGGATAGATGATCTCGCTTTCCGCTAAGTATTCATCCATATACTCGGTTGCACCTGTAATGGGAGAGCCATAGCAGATATAGTCCATATTGGCGCCGGAAATTTCCGGGTTGCACATAAAGTTTATGAACAGCTCTGCGGCCTCCGGCTGCTCACTGCAAGTGGGGACGCACATTGCGTCGATAAAGAGGTTGAAGTTCTGATTTTCTGGCAGATAGAACCTTAGATCCGGATTTTCCTCCATCATCATCATCGCGTCGCCGGCATAGTAGGGGGCGATCCATGCATTGCCTTCGATCATTTTGTCGTAGACCTGATCCATCACATACTGCTGAACCAGCGGCTGCTGCTTTTGCAGCGCATCCGCGCACCGCTGCAGTTCTTCCTTGTCGGTGGTATTGACATCAATACCCAGCTTATAGGCAGCCACACCGAAAGCATCCCGGGAATTATCGAACATTAGGATCTTCTTGGCGTACTTCTCGTTCCACAGAAGCTCCCAGCCGGTCACATCCTCTTCGGAAACATACTTCGAATTGTAGATAATGCCAACTGTTCCCCAGGTGTATGGTACGGAATACTTGTTTTCCGGATCATAAGCCTGGTTTTTGTAGGTCTCCGCCACATTCTTATAGTTGGGGATGTTGCCAAAGTTTAGGGGCAGCAGCATATTTTCACTCACCATCCGGGCAATCATATAGTCCGACGGGATGATGAGATCTACCACAAGGCCGCCATTAGACAGCTTGGAGTACAGCTCCTCATTGGAGGCATATTCGGAATAATTGACCTGAATGTTGGGATATTTTGCTTCAAAGGCCGCGATAATATCCAATGTGTCGTCACTGCCATCGGCAATGTTCTGACCCCAGTTCATAATATTCAGGGTGATCTTATTATTCCGGGTGGTAACGAACAGAAATACCGTACCTGCCAGCAAAATCACTACGCAGGCTGTGGCTCCGACCCGCTTGAAGATCCGCATTGTCCGGCTTTCTGCTTTTGCCCGACGCTGCGTCTTGCGTTTGTCGCTGTGCAGCTGCAGAAGGTTCATGGTCACCATCAGCACAAAGATCAGTGTAAACAGCAATGTAAACATCGCGTAGACCTTGGGATGGATAGGCTTTCTGGTAAAGGAATAGATCTTTACCGGAAGGGTCACAAAGTCGGAGCCGGTCACAAAGTAGCTGATGACGAAATCGTCAAGGCTCATCGTAAAGGCCATAATCGCGCCGGAGACGATGCCGGGCATAATTTCGTGAATGGTTACTTTGAAGAAGGAGTGGAGCGGCGTGCAGCCCAGATCCATTGCCGCGTCCTGCAGAGCGGGATTCATCTGCTGGAGCTTGGGCATTACATTGAGAATTACGTAGGGAAGGCTAAATGTAATATGAGCGATCAGCAGTGTCCAGAAATTGAGGCTCTGCTTGTTGCCCAGCATACCCGTACCCACAAAGACGAACAGCAGGGAAAGGGAGATACCGGTGACGATATCCGGGTTCGTCATAGGGATGTTGGTCAGGCTCATAACTGCCTTGCGCATCTTAGGTCTGAGGTTGTGGATACCCACAGCCGCAAAGGTGCCAAAAGCCGTTGCGATGGCGGTGGCAAGGATGGAGATCAGCAGGGAGTTACCCAAAAGTGCCAAAAGATCCTGATCGTTAAAGAGCTCGGCATACTGTTGCAGGGTAAAGCCTTCAAAATTGGAGAGACTCTTTCCTGTGTTAAAGGAGCCGATGATCAGCATCGCCATAGGGATATAGAGGAAAACGAAGATCAGCACGGTGATGAGCTTATTTGCCTTTTTCATACCACCACACCGCCTTCCTCATCGCCGCCGAAGCGGTTCATCACGCCGGTGCAGACAAAGACCAGCAGCATCAGCACTAAGCTCAGTGCTGCACCGAGGTTGGGATTGCCGGCAGACTTAAAGAGCCGCTCGATAATGTCGCCGATGAGCATCGTGTCGGTGCCGCCTAACTTTTGGGAAATATAGAAGGTGGAGACTGCCGGCACAAAGACCATAGTAATACCGGAAAGGATACCGGGCATAGAGAGGGGCAAAATTACCTTGGAAAAGACCTGAGTGCCGTTGCAGCCAAGATCTTCTGCTGCTTCGATAAGTCGGTGATCGATTTTGACGATGATGGCGTAAAGGGGCAGGATCATATAAGGCAGGTAGTTATAGACCATACCGAGAATCACTGCGCCGGGTGTGCCGATCATCGTAATGGGCTTTAGGTGCAGTGCGCCAAGGAGGGAGTTGAGAATGCCGTTGTTTTCCAAGAGGCCGACCCACGCCAGCGTGCGAAGCAAAAAGCTCATACACATAGGCAGCATTACCAGCATATACAGGATTTTCTGCATCACCGGTGTGCGGTGGGCGATGTAATAAGCCACGGGATAGCCCAGCAGCAGGCAGATCAGCGCAGAACCAAGCGCATAAGCCGCAGAGATGCCTAAGGTGGGGAGATACATTCCCAAATCCTGAATGTTCTGCAGCGTAAATTCGCCGGTGCTGGGGTCTGTCAGGGCGTAGTACGCCACCACGCCTAAGGGAATGAGGGTAAACACCAGCATCCACAGGGCGTAGGGGATACTAAGGAGGATGGATTTATTCTTCTTCATCTTCGGCATCCTCCGTCAGCTCGTCATACTCGGCAGAGTAGGAGCTGTAGTCACCAAACATACCGGAATATTCACTCTTTTTCATAACGTGAATATCCTCCGGGTTTAGCCGAATGCCTACCTTGGCGCCAACCGGCTGATGGTCCGTGGTCTGGATCAGCCATTTGAAGCCGCGGAAATCTACGATAATATCGTAATTAAGACCCTTAAAGGTCACAGAGGTCACAGTGCCCACAAGGTGGCCCTCTTCCACGGGGACAAAGTCAATGTCCTCGGGACGGATAACAACATCCACCGGCTCGTTTGGCGCGAAGCCTGCGTCCAGACAGTTAAATGTCCGGCCAAAGAAGCGAACCTTGTAGTCCGCTAACATCACACCGTCAAGGATGTTACTCTCGCCAATAAAGTCAGCAACAAAGGCGTTCTTCGGCTCATTGTAAATATCCTCGGGCCTTCCGATCTGCTGAATGCGGCCCTTGTCCATAACCACAACGGTATCGGACATAGAAAGGGCTTCTTCCTGATCGTGGGTAACGTAAACAAAGGTAATGCCCAGTGTCTGCTGGATACGCTTCAGTTCATTTTGCATATCCTTACGCAGGCGCAGATCAAGGGCAGCCAAAGGCTCGTCCAAAAGCAGAACCTTAGGCCGGTTGACCAGTGCACGGGCTATGGCAACACGCTGCTGCTGACCACCGGAAAGTGCATCGATACGGCGGTGCTCGTAACCCTTCAGACCGACGATTGCCAGCATTTCTGTTACCCGCTCCTGAATTTCGCTCTTGGATAGCTTAGCCACCCGCAGACCGAAAGCGATGTTGTCATAAACATCTAAGTGCGGGAACAGGGCATAGCGCTGGAAGATCGTATTGACCTGTCTTTTGTAAGGGGGTACTTCGTTGGTGCGCTGACCGTCAAAAAGCACGTCGCCGGAGGTGGGTGTTAAAAATCCACCGATGAGGCGCAGTGTGGTAGTCTTGCCGCAGCCGGAAGGACCAAGCAGCGTGAGAAATTCGTGGTCGTTAATATAGAGATTGATACCATCAAGTATCCGTTCCCCGTCGAACTCCATCGTGAGGTCTTGGAGTCGAATGAGCTCTTTGGACATGTATCCTCCCCCATTTCTTTTGTATATTTTTGTGTGTATTTCGACAATTATGACTATACATTGCAATAGGGGTTTTGTCAATAAAAAATCCCTATAATAAAAATTGGAAAAGGGGTTTAGAAATGGAAAAAGTGGTGATAATGGTCTTCGGAGGTGCTGAAATATGCAAAATAAAAAAATTGGCAACTTTCTCTCTGGTAAGGGCTACTACATAGCCCTGATCCTGTGTGCGGTTGCCATCGGGATTTCCGGCTATTTGTACTACCAGAATGCAAACGACCCTGTCGGCGACGTGCCGGCCATTGCCACTGACCCAACCACCGGCGCAACGCTGCCCAACGGCAGTACGCCTACCGACCCCACATCACCCACCACGCCTCAAAAGCGGCTGACGGCTACAGCTTCCCCGGTAACAGGTGAGCAGGTGATGGAGTACGCTATGGATTGCCTGACCTATAATCCCACCACAAGGGACTGGCGCACCCACGACGGCGTGGACATTGCGGCAGATGCAGGTACCATCGTCAGCGCGGCGGCAGACGGCACAGTCTATACGGTCTATGACGACGATACTATGGGCGTGACCGTGGTGATCCGCCACGAGGACGGTTATACCAGCAGCTATGCCTGCCTTGCGGAAGAGGTGGCGGTAAAGCCCGGTGATGTAGTCACTATGGGACAGGCCATCGGCGCGGTGGGACAGACCGCCCTTATGGAATCGGCCATCGGGCACCATCTGCACTTTAGCGTGACCCTCAACGACGAGTCTATCTCCCCGGCAGATTTCCTGAGCATTGGCAAGTAACCAAATCCGACCCCATTTTGGGGTCGGATACTTGCATTTTCCCCATTTTTTGCTATACTTATTGCAAAGAGGAGGGGATATTATGCGCGAGCAGATCGATACCATTCCCGTAAACGATGCCTTTGATGCCGGGGACGAGTGCCCCTTTTGCTACTTGGAGAGAAAGGCAGAGCAAAGCACCATCCGCTATATCGTGGGGAACAGCGCCAGCTATATGGAGCCGGACGCCCGGGCGGAGACCGATGAGACAGGCTTTTGCCCCGTACATATGAAAAAACTCTACGATTACGGCAACGCCCTTGGAAATGCCCTCATTTTGCAGACCCATTATGCAAAACTGCTGAAATCCTTCCGCGGGGAAATGGAAAGATTCCAAATGCCGGGAAAGCGCGGCCTTTTCGGCAACAAAGCACCCACTGCCCAGCCTTACTGGGAAGAATTGGAAAAGCAAGCAGGGAAGTGCCTCATCTGTCGGCGGATCGACTACCATATGAACCGGTACTACACCACCTTTTTCCATATGATAAAGGACGAAGAATTTCGCAAGAAAGTGGAGGGCAGCAAAGGCTTTTGCCTGCGCCATTTCCCCCAGCTTCTCCGTCAGGCAGAGGAGAAATTACCCAATGCTCAGCGGGAGTGGTTTTATTCTACTGTTTTCCGGGTCACCGAGGAAAACCTCACCCGGGTCAAGGAGGATCTTGACTGGTTTGTGGCAAAATTTGACTACCGCAATGCTTCCGCCGACTGGAAAAATTCCAAGGATGCGGTCTCCCGGGCTATGCAGAAATTAGAGGGGATCTATCCCGCCGATCCGCCTTATAAGAAAGACTAAGGGTAGGGGTCGGCGCCTTCGACGACCCGAAATAAAAACCGACGCATCGCGCGTCGGTTTTTTGCTTATTTATCCTTTGCATATTCCTGCAAGACCTCGTACAGTGTGCCGGTGGCACAGTTTTCCGTCCGGGTCTTTTCACACACCGCCACATATTCCTCGTAGGTGCAGGTGGCGGGATTGCACTTTACTTCTTCCCATTCTGTAACGAACTTGAGCTGGCAGGTATAGACGCCCCAAGAGGAGGACCACCAGCCGGTAACAACAGTCTTATAATTCCAAAGTGTCCAAGAGTAATACCGGTCATCAAAGAGCTTCAAGCCCTCCGCCCAGGCGTCCCGATCCTCAAAGAACGTAAACTCGCCGATCAGCACCGGCACATCGTAGTTACGGAGCAGATTAAAGAAATCCTTGAAGATATAAAAGACTCTGAAAGGAATGGTCTCCGGTGTCCAGTTGTACCAGTGATACTGATATTGGACGTTTTTCCAGCCGTACTCGGCAGGGTCAGGCAAATGGATGAAATCCCAGCAGCCGGACATAGTAATGACGTGCTTGTCACCGTTTGCCCGGATGAGATCATAGAGCCTGTCAAAGAAGTCCCAACACTCCCGGGTGGTATTGCCCTTATAGGTGTAGGTGGGTTCGTTCAGCAGATCGTAGGTGGCGATCCACTTGCCCAGCTCCGGGCGGTCAAAGGTATAATGCTTGGAGATCATATCCCAGATCTTTGCTGTGGCATCCAAATAGCTTTGATTTGTCCAAAGCCCGGCCACGTGTCCCGGCTCACCGGAGTGCTCATAGCCGTTCTGACTGCCGGGCGCACCGTGAAGATCCAGGATGATATAAAGCTCATACTTGGCCGCCTGCTCAATAAACCAGTCGATATAGGAAAAGGCATCTTCCCGGGGCGTCAAGTCCTCATTGAGGATATTGAGATAGTAAATAGGGAAGCGGATGGTGTTAAGCTGCAAGTCTTCTTTGATGATCCGAAAATCCTCCTCGGACATAAATGCGTCCCAGTAAAGCCGCAGCAGCGCGTCAAGGTCGTAGCCTTGGAGGTTGGGGTTTTCTTTCAGGGCTTTGCGGAACTCTGCCTCTGTAAACTCCGGGTATTGGATGTTGCCGCCTGCGTCCTTTACGTAAGAGCCGTCCTCGTTTCTGAGTGCCTCGGTGGCAAACGCGCCCATCCAGCCCTCCTGCAAGAGGATTTGGCCTGCATTCACACCGTAAAGCTGCAAAATATCGCCATTCGCATCGTAAAGCGCCCGGCCGCTGGCTTGCACAAGGCCGGTGGTATTTTCAATTTTCGCATCCTGCGGAGGCACCTGATAGGTCAGGGAATGGGCGCAGGCAATGCCAACGACCAGAAGTGCCAGTAAAAGGAGGATGCCGATAGAAGAAAAAATAAATTTCAGAAACCGACCCATAAAAGAACCTCGCTTTTCTTCATTCGTAAATAGTATGCCGGAAAAAGCGGGAATAAACCAAAGTAACCATCAGTACTATACCACGTAATCCGCAAAATTGCAACTGTTTACATAACAAAATAGGAAAAAGGCCCCCTTGTGTAAAGGGGGCTG
>JAZSDE010000110.1:0-13315 GCA_045531015.1 Faecousia sp. | reverse complement strand
TCGTAATAGGTGAATGTAATTACTTCCTGGTACCGGCGAAGGTCTTTCAGCCAATACCAGCCTTGTGTGGTGTAGTGAACACCACGGGAGCCCAGCTCAGCAAAAAGACGTGCCCGGTCTTCGTTGCCGGCAGGGATAGTGGGAGCGTAAAGCTCGATGGTGCAGCTGTGCTCAAAGACGTCAACGGAACCGTCCGCACCGTCAGCATCGATGCTCTCCAGCCAGACAGCAAAGGTGCCGGCAGGCGGATCTGGGTACTGTGCTTCCTGATGGGGAATGGCAGCCGCCATCAAAACGGTTTCAATCATTCAGACAGCACCTCCTCTACGTCTGCCTCATATTCCGGCAGGACAGTGTCCAGAGCTTTCTCCAGGAATGGATCGCCGGGCACACGTCGACCGTCAGCTGCCAAATGGCCATTTACCAAAAGATGGGTCTTTCGGTGTTCCGGAGCTTTTGCGCCCCAGATGTACTCCTTACAGCCGCCTACCTTGACCACAGTTTTGTGGGTGATGTTTTTGGCATATCTACCGGATTTACGGGGTGCTGTTTTTCTCGTGATGCTTACGAGCTTTTTGATGGCTCGGTCGCCAGCATCGTTAAGCTCCTCCACGACATCTTCGTGGAACATACCCAGCAATTCCGATACAGCACTGCCCAGCTGAGATGGGTCAATGGATTTAGCCACGGGCAGCACCTGCTTCCTTGGCGGCACGCTCCAGTGTTAACTCCAGCTCAAGCCCGACACGGTAGGTCCGGAGAATGGAATACCGCTGACCGTTGTAATCAGCAAGGCTCTCACCCTCGTACTCCAGGTAGTCCGGAAGGGCTACCTTTGCCTCCGGGTGCCTGTCCACAGCGGAGGCTTGGTAGAATTCCTTTGTGCCAATATTAAGCTGCCGGCAAAACACCTCGCGAGATGTCTCCTTAATCTTCTGACGCCCGTCATCACCCAGCACAGGCTTTCCGGAAGCGTCAGTAACCGGGGTGCGCTTAATTAAACAAATCACCTCGTTATACATTGGAAGCCTCCTTAGAAGCGTCGTAGGAGACGTTTGACAGCATACTATCACGAAGGTCCTCATAACGCTGGAAGAATGCCGCACCTTCGGCAGGGTCCTTAGCGGTGGTAGACTGGCAATACAGCTTGATCGCAGCAAAAACAAGGGGATTTTCGGGGTTAGGCGATTGCATTCCTCGCATGGTCATGTCCTGCAGGCAGGCGTCAATGTCTGCCTGCAGGTCGCTGTCCAGTTTGCTGTGGGACCTGCGAATCGCAAGTTTAACCCGGTTGAGAATGGGCTCATTTGCCATACGCAATCACCTCCGCAGATTACGCAGCGGCAGCACCCTTCTTGATGAGAATGACACCGTTGGGGTCAGCAATCTTGCCGTCGCAGATCAGCAAGACCTTGGTCTTCTTCTTGTTGTTGTCGTTATCGGTCCAGTGGACGACGGTCATCTGCATATTGCTGTTGAACACGTAGTCCTTCAGGTTTGCATAAGCGGCAACATAGTCGCCGTCAGCTGCAGTGTCGTAGGGAGCGATCACGTCGTCCTCTGTGGTCTCCACACGCTTACCGCCGAAGCCATAGGTGGGATCAGAGTCCAGACCGTAGTTGGTGCGACCAACAGGCTGGCCCAGTTCGTCAACCATACCGTCAATGTGACCCTGGAAGGTGCCTTCCGCCATATAGAACTTTCCGCGACCGTAACGCTTCTTAATCTTGGCAAAGACCTTCTTCTTCCAGGCGGACCAGGAAGAAAACTCCGCAGGAGTCATCGTGACGACATTCTTCACGCGCTTGTCGTTGAAGATACCCAGCATCTGCTTGTTGCCGGTACCGTTGAATACGCCGACTTCCACAGCGGCAAAGACAGCCTCTACCGCCAGCTCCACAAAGAGCTTCTGGAAAGCGGCTACGGTCACGATGCTGGTAAGGATGGACTGAGAAATCTTGCACTCCAAACCGTAGTACTTGAAGGAGATGGAGTCAGAGGTGGCAAGTTTCTGGTCATCGGAAGCACCGTCGCCAACCCAGGTTGCAACCGGCTTCAGGTCAACAACGGGAATTTCCACGCCGGCAGTGACATTCAGGTGACGCAGGGACTGGAAGATCAGGCCTCGCTCCTCCAGACCACGGATGATTTCCTGCATCATCGTGGTGGGGATTGCAGCCCCGACATCTTCGGAAGTGGTAGATTCTGCTGCATTGCGGAATCTCTCAGGAATGGGAGTACGGCTGCAGACAAAGTTCTTGAATGCGGTCATGTACTCATTGGTTGCGTAGGGGTCCTGGTTCCCTGTAAGAGCTGCAGACTTACCGTCACCGGCACCCAAATTCTGCACAGCTGCAGGTACAACGGCGCTGCCTTCCAGTGCATTGTAGTTAGCCTGGGCCTGAGCCTGGGCTTCGTACTTTGCGTCCAGGTCTTCAACTTCCTTCTTGGTTCTGTTGAAGTTTTCCAGGTCGCCGGCGTCCAGGAACTGCTTAGCCTGGTTCATCAGCTGATTGCGCTGAGATAAATACTGTTCTCTATTCATGTGTTTTTCCCTCCAAAATTAAGTATTGATATTGTGCGGCAGCTTTGGCTGTCGCCTTTTGATTTTTGAAATGCTTTTTGGCATATTCAATGACGTTCTGAGGCAGAAGATCGGGGCTGCAGGATGCTGCCAGACGGACAGGCTGACTGGGCATCTGCTCATCTGCAAACATTATCTTGTCGATAAAGCCTTCCTGGACCGCCTGCTCGGCTGTGTACCAGGTTTCATCTGCCATAAGAGCAAGGATATCTTCCTTGCTTTTGCCGGTCTTGTCCGCGTAGGCGGCTGCAAGGGCCTCATTCGAGTTAACCAAAACCTGCGCCGTGTGCTCCATGTGCCTGTGGTCTCCGGCTGTTCTGCAGCTGACGTTGTGGATCATAAGCTGGGCGACCGGGGATATCTCGGACGGACCTGCCATAGCCACCACAGAAGCGGCGGAAGCTGCAAGGCTGTACACCTGAATGGTTACATTGCCTTCATAGCTCCGTAGGGCTGTATACATCTCCTGACCAGCTTGGACATCGCCACCGCCTGAATTGATAATGACTACTACGTCGTCGCCGGCAGCGGCTTTCAGGGCGTCACGGACGGTCTGAGGCGATGTGGCAGCAATGTCGTACCACTCATAGACCCACAGGTCGTCATCGGAGACAATGACACCGCGGATTTCAATTCGTACCACTTGTCTTCACCTCGCTTTCATTTATAGCTGCAGTATCCAGACGGCGAATGTACACATCGCCACCGGGAGCCGGCGCCATATTGAAGGTGGCTCTCCACTCGTTGGGAGACATCGCGCCCCGGTCCACCATTTCCTTCAGTGCCAGCTTGGTGGCCATACTGGCTGTGGATAGATTGGAAGATTCAAAAACGATGTAATTGCCATAGCTCCGCTTTTTGCGGCTGAACAATTTCCGAGTGTACTCGTCGCCCATTTGAATAATGTCCGGCTCTACCTCGGATTCGTAGTATGCATTCCACTCGTCTTCGGTAAATTCAGAGGTGACAATCTTCTTATTGGTATTCAGTGCGGCGTAGAAGCGGTTGATGGTACGGTCCGCCTGGATGGTGTTCGGTGCGTGGTCCTGGGGATTGATTTGGATCGCTTCCGCCTTACTGTCTACCGCAGCAACACCGGTACCCGAATCGGCCCCAAGGAACTGCTTAGAGAAACGTGCTGCATTTGTCTCCAAATCTTCCGGACGGATAGAGTTAGAGAATTTCAGCAGCCAACGGATAACACCACTATTCTTGATGGACTTGATAACACCCCGGTCTATGGTGCCAATGAGCTCCATAAGCGGCAATAACAGGTCCACCTTAGACCCTCCGAAAAAGTCACCGCCGATATTCATATCGCCCCGAAGATGGATCAAATCAGCGTACGGGACAAGCAAGGTTTTTCCGTCGAGAAAATAAAACCGAATAGAAAGGTTACCGGCAGCGTCATATTTGGCTTGGGCCATAGTTGCATTCATGAAGTACGTAGCTGTTGGGAGACCATTTTCATCCCGGACAATCAGAGCAAAAGCGTGATTGTTAATCTTCAGCGATGCTGCCATTTGCTCCCGGAATTTTTGCCCGGTGGTGTAGGGGTTAGGCTCTTCCAGGAGAAAGCGGATATACGGTTCGGGATTGACCTTGATATCTCTGGAACCATCTTCACGAACGGTCTCCATTATGTGCTTGGCTACGGCCTTACCGATTGCATGAACATAGGGCCGAATTGCACTCATAACGATGTCTGACTTATAGACATTTTCATTCCAGACAAAGGTATCTCCATCCAGAGCCATCATTTTGAACGTGGTGCCGGTGGGCGAACGGTTGGTTATCCGCGACCAAACGCGAGAAAAGAAACCCGTATAAATCCCTCCTTTAGTTGATCATAATTTCGTAGTCCTCCAGCTTATCCTGGAGAATGGTATAAGCATCCAGAAGCGCCGCGGTACCATCGATTCTTCTGGTAGGCTTGCTTGTTTTATGTGGCTGGATATTGCCGTTTTTATCTTCCTCGTAAGCAGTGTTTGCTAGACACCACTTATCAACGGGGTTGTTGCTGTAAACGATTAACTTACTGTCCAGGTCATTGCGCAGCCGCTTCATAGGGTCGGACAGGGTCCGCTTGCCCTGGTGGACCGCAATCATAGCGTTTTTGCCAAAGGTGGAGGCCATATCCTCTACCCAATAGGTGGCGCTCCAGGCGTCATAGCCAACAAACGGGATGAAGATGTCCAATTGTTCCTGAACCTCGACAAACCATTCCTTGACGTACTTGTGATGGACCTTGTTGCCCGGACAGAGCCGGACAAGCTCCCGGTCAAACCACTTGTCGTATGGGATACGGTCCTCTGTAACACGACGCTCCAGAAGGTCCTCCGCCAGCCAGTACATAGACAGGGCGAAAATCCTCGGACAGCCGGGGACCATAAACAGCACCTTTGCAGCTGTAAGGTCCGTGGTGCTGGAAAGGTCAGCACCGCCAATACCGTACTTGGGGTATGGCAGTTCGATTTCTTGTATCTCGTCGCCTTCGTGGTGGTACCAGACAAACCGCTTTTCCTTGGGGAGCAGCTGAAAGGTGTCCGGATTGGACAATTCTTCGTAGGAAAGCCAGGCTTCAGAGCTGGTCTCCCGGATATTGAACTCTTTGCAGACCAGATTTTTGACCAGAGCGGGGTTTTGCATAGCCTTCTTAACCTTGTCGGCCAAGGCTTTTGCGTTCTTGATGGTGCCCAAGCCGGGGTTTGCCTTTTTCCAGCACTTGGGGTCAGTCCACTCAGAACGAGAGTCCAGTTCATAGACGAAGGCGATGGAGTGTTCATCGTGATATCCTTCGGGGTCCTCGTAGCCGTTAATTAACCGGTCAGCATCGTCATACTCTTCGTCGTAGATGTCCTCCCGGATTACGCCAGCAGTGGAACACATGAAGATCAGGGGCTGGTCTCTGGCGGTGACACCGTCTGCAATAATGTCAAACAGTGCCCGGCCATTCTTCCACTGGTGGATTTCGTCAAGCAGGGCACATAGGACGTTCAGACCGTCCAGGGTGTCGCTATCAGAAGCAAGGGGCTTGAAGGAACCGTCATTGAAGTCGCTGGCCAGCTCGGAAACCAGGGTGCGGACACGCTTCAGCAGGGCCGGAGACTTTCGCACCATTCGCTTAGCCTCCTGCCAGATAATCTTGGCTTGGTCACGCTTCGTTGCCGCTGCGTAGACTTCCGGACCTGCTTCACCGTCAGCAAGGAGCATATACAAACCGATTCCGGCAGCCAGGGTGGACTTACCATTTTTCTTGGCCACGATTAGGAGAGCCTTCCGGTACTGCCGATTTCCCTCGATGTCAACAAAGCCGAAAATCGCAGCAAGTAAGGCCTTTTCCCAAAGCTCCAGAACGATCAATTGACCGCCTAATTTACCTTTGGAGTGCCGGAGGTAATTCTCAAAAAACTCGATCACATGATTTGCCCGGGCGGGGCTGTAGAAATATTCTCCGGGGTTATCCATTTGGTGGACAAAGTGTTTGTAGGTCTTGTAGATTTTTTTGCTGACAATTTCACGGCCGTCTTGGATCGCCTCCCAGTACTCCCGGATTGGGTTGTAGTCCAGGGGGTAACGCTTAAATTTCCTCACGGGTCATCACGTCCATGCACAAAGGCATCAAAGCCGTCATCAGGATCACCGACAGGCCGCTCATCCTTAGGCAGCATAGCGTCCAGCTGCTTTATGATTTTCTGATAATTGGCATTGACAGCGTTGTAGCTCTGTCCCTGAGGACGGGCTCGGCTGTAGGGTTCTTGGTTACCCTGGCTAAAAAGCTCGGTCCAACCCTTCTCCTGAATATCAAGCTCCAGGTCTTCCATCTCTACCCGCATAAAAGCAGCCCGCTTGATTAGGCCTTCGGCAATAGACTTCCTTGCTTTTGGCAACTCCTTGTAGTTTTTGGCAAGTCTCCGTTCTTCGGACTTAATCCTCTCAGCTTTGGTTTTCTCGGCCATTCTCTCGGCTCCTTTCTGCCCTTTGGGAGGGGGGATATATGTGCGACCCGCATTTTCTACGAAACTCCCCACACCGGTCCCCACGGAGTGGGGAGGGGGTCGCAGGTAGGGGGGTATCAGAGGCGATTTCGTTCAAATTCCGGGCGAATTTTTACCGGATTTCCGTCCAAATCGAACTCACAAACGGGTAAAACTGCGCGTTTTACGCCATGCCCTTCGTGCAGATCGTGACAAAGCTTACACTCATAGGCCAGGTGCTTCCAATTCAGTGAAATCTCTGGGTCCTGAATGTTGCTCCGGGTCAGGATAATCTTGTGGTGCACGATGTAACCCAGGCGCTGTTGACAGGTTTCACACAGGCCACCATCGACACGCTTGCGCTCAGCAATGTATCCTCGTCGGCAGTGCTGCCAGGCGTCGCTTTTGTAAAAGGCTTTCGCCCAGGCTTGCGCCACATCCTCACCTCCAAGACTACCAGGGCAACAAAAAAGAGCCCGCACCACGAAACGCATCAAGCATTTCATGGCACAGGCTCTAAGGCTCAGGCTCTGGCAAGATATTCACAATCAGTTCTTTGCCGCATCGTTTGCACTTGAACGGCAGGTTTTTGACTTCTGTATTCGGCTCAAGGAAGAGCAGCGTCTGCTTCTTGCAGGCCGGACAGAGAAACCGTCTCCGATTTGTCTCTATTTTACCACATTGTGTATTCTTTTGCAACACTTTTCACCTCGATATTTTTAGTTTTTCCGGTTATTATACACTACCCCAAGTCAGAATTTATACTATTCAGTTGTTTCTTCCGGAAGTAGTGCAATCATATGGCAGAAGCGTCCGTAACTGTTCACGCATTCTGTCTTATCCGTAATAAAGGCGCCGGGCGGTGGCAGCAACGCTTCACCCTCGCTCACATATTCATAATAAGAATATGGTCGCTTTAAACCACGACTACAGCGAAAGGTTCGGTCGCCCACATGGCGACGGCCTTGTATTCGCGGTTCCTTCGTCAGGTACTTAGCCCACCGTTCTGCTCCGTCGGCGCCGAACTCTTCAAAGTCCACGTCGTCACCGTTCTTAGCCCACAGCCGACGAATCTCGTCAAAGTCGGCGCCGGAAGAGTTAATAATCAAATGATGATGCAGACGGCCACCTGAATGGTACCCTTCTGTCACACGTACATAAGGCAGCTCAAGAGGTGGGTCGTGGGCACGCCTGGCTGTGCGCAGCGCTCGAATGAAATTAGATAGGCGCCGGTCGGCGTCCTCCCTTCGGTTTGGCAAGTCCTCATCCCGATAGGTCAATGTAACAACTAGGTCGGTACGCTTGAAGTTAGCTGCCAGGATCAGCATCAGCTTCTGCCAGGATAGCTTAGCGTTAAGGGATTCCCGGGCTGGAGTAGATATTTGTGATTTGGCTTCGCGCCGGGCTGTTTGGTTTTGCGTATGGATGGCAGTGTATTGTACCGCCATCCATAGTCTGCCGGCACGGACCACACGTCGTCTTTCTTTGGCCATCAATCAAACCTCTTGAAAATAATCGTGTATTTGGAGAGGTCCTGAGTAACGCTGACAATAATGTGTCCTTCCACGTTAATCCGCTGCAGGGCGGCCTGCAGCTCAACAGGGCCATTGCAAAAGGCCACATCGTAGCGACGCCAATGTTGCGGCTGATAAAAAGTTGGGATTTCAGGTAGTTTTCGGTTAAATATACTTTTCATATATTCGCTCCTATGTTATAGAATATCGGGACAGATTTCTGATATCAGCTTATCAGTAGCACGTCCCAGGCTATAGCAGTTGCCGTGTGATATGTGGTTCTTCCAGGCACTGTACGATGTTCGGAATTTCTCCGGTGGCAGGTGGCCGGCGGCAACCAGCTTTGCCATACGTACAAACTTCCGTTGGGCATTTCGCTTATTCTGATTTTTTAGCTTACGCACCGGCGTGCCATCAGAGGCGAGATAAGTATGGAAGCCTAAATAACTGACGCCATTCCTGAAGGGGAATATCTGTGTCTTGCCGTTCAGCTTCAGTTCCAGAGTTTCCAAATATGCCGTTATGGCCTCCAAGCAATACTGCAGATATGCCTTACTTGGGTGGATAAGATAGAAATCATCCATATACCTGCCATAATATTCAATCCCCAGCTCGTGCTTGATCAGCTTGTCCATAGCATCTAGATAAAGCAATGCAAGTCCTTGGTTGATTTGATTGCCCAGCGGTATGCCCTTCCCCTCTGTGCTGTCAATAAATAAATTACACAGCCAACATACATCCGGATCGTAGCCAAAGTGATACTCTACAATATCCTTCAGTTGAAGATGGGATATGTTATAAAAGAATTTGCTGATATCGCACTTTAGAATATAGCCGGCAAAGCCGTATCGGTCATAAAACTGCAGCATCTGCTCCCGGAGCCGATTAAGGCCAAACAACGTGCCTTTTCCTTTTTGCCCGGCACAGTTATCCCGAATAAATACGTGCTGCAGACGCGGCAATAGCACATTGTCACACAGACTGTGTTGTACAACCTTATCCTTAAAAGAAGTCGTTTGGATAATACGCTCCTTCGGCTCGTAGACTTTGAACTCGGTATACTCCGATACACGATAGGTCTTATCCCTTAGCTGGGCAATCAGGGTATTTACTCCGTCCAGCGCTGCAGCGTCAAACCGTGCAGCGCTCTTCCGGAAGCCCTTGCCGCATCGGGCCTTGCGGAAAGCACGATACATATTCTTAAAATCGGTTACTTTCTCAAATTCGGTCATACAACACAGTCCTCTTTGTTTATCCGTTTCCGGAAAGGTCATACATTCTTTTGATACAGTGTTTGATTTCGGCTGTTGCCTACTCTGTCGAACAGTTTACCAGTACGGGCGGACACCGTTGTCATTGTTGTTGTAGTTGTTATTGTTGATGTAGCCAGACGGCGACACGCAAAGAAAAATACAACGTATGGCCTATATGAACTACTGTCTTTCCTTCGTTCTCCACGCAATGGACATATATTTTACATCGGAGACCATCTTGGACCAGTAAGCTGATGATTTATCATTCAGCAGCTCCAGGAGCATAGACAGCTCTATGTAAAATAACAGCTCATCGCACAGAGTAATTGCTTTTGTTATCGCTTCGCACCGTTCTGCTTTGCGTGTTACATTATTGATACGATTCGCTTCTAAAAGCGTCTCAAAAATATCCAGGCTCTTAAGCTGAATCCGGTCCACTAAGGAATGCCGGTATTTTTTGGGATAACGGTTGCAGTTCGATGTAAGCTTGAAGGAATGGACAGCAAGTTCTTTCGCTTTCACGATTACTTTTAGATCATTCTCGCTCATTGTTGCTCTTCAGAAGATTCAAAGATAGAAGAATTAAAGATCAAAAACGGGCGGACACCGAAGTCATCGTAGTCGTAGAAGTAATTGAAGAAGTAGCCAGACGGCGACACGCAAAGAACCCAGTACGGCTCTTCGTGAGGCTGTGCAGATTCCGGTGTTGCAAGCCACCACCAACGGTCAGGTTTGTACTTGTCAAATATTTCGACATTCTTCCGGTAGAAGTCCATTGTAGGCAGACTGATCCGGGTGTCCAGCTCACCGTAAGGGTTCAGACCGTCCAGGGCAGTTAGATCTGTCTTAAATGTGAGCACATTTTCTTCTCCAACTGCCTCAATAATCTTAGGCAGGATATCCTGCTCCATTTTCTTCAGAACTTCGCTGCTCCGGAAATCGTTATTAGCACCAAACCGGGAACAAAAGGCGATGTCCTCCATCACTACCGGCGTTTTTCCGTCTGCGCTCGGGAATTTGATAAACTCCATACCCGCGATGGTAAAGGTTTCTCCGTCCTTGACATTGGGGAATATAGCAGTGTTTTTTGTGTTTTCCATAATATGCTCCTTTACTTAGATACAAAGATATCAGATTTTAAGATGCAAAACGGGCGGACGCCGCAGACATAGTAGTTGCAGTTGAAATAGTTGAAGTAGCCAGACGGCGACACGCAAAGAGCTGCAGAGCTGTTCCCGTGGGTTTCAGTACTCCAAGGTGTTGCAAGCCACCACCAACGGTCAGGCTTGTAGTTATCTAAGATGCGTACATATCGCCGATATTGTTCTGCAGTAAGAAGGGATGCTTTGCGGGTCACGTGACCATAATCACCCAAACCATCATTGGAGGTCAAAACAACTTCGTGCTGGATGATGCTCTCATCGCCAATCATCGAAGCCAGGGATTCTGCAAATTTATTGCAGCAGTCATCAACGTTCGAGCCGTCGTAGTTATTGTTCGTTCCAAATCTCACACCCTCCGGATGAGGGTCCTTCAGAACAACTGCAGTACCGTCAGCGGTCTGCTGCAGGACGACAAAGGCATAGTCGCCAATTTTGAAGGTTTCACCTTCGGGGATTTCGGCCAGCTTAACACTGGAGAAACTACCAAACAGCTTTTGAGCAAGCTTTGCCAGTTCGTTAGATAATGGGATGCGGTTTCCTTTGATACAGATGTAGTTTTCCATAATATTTCCTCCTATGATTTTGTTTCAATTTTGCGGATGTTGCAAAGCGGAATGGCACACGGGGTGCCGTCCCGTGGCCATATCCGTAATACACTTTCACCAATATGAAGGCCGCCAAAGTATTGCTCTGTGACGCCATCCATATAATGGACGGTAATAACGCAGTAATTAGGCATCGCTTTCGTCTACCTCCTCCGGAATGGGATACCAGCGGACACAGTCAGCGTCGATGGTAGCGCCGTTTTTATTGAACTTCCAGTGCAAGCCATCCCAGCGAGCAAGCTTCCGCAGCGTCAAGCCCTCTGTTACAAACTCAGCAACGGCATCTGTGGCCTCGGGCGGGTTCACACTACCCGGCATCCACTGCGGCATACCGGAAGGAGAAGCCCCCGAAAGGTCTTTAGAAGCTTCAGTGGGCTTCATCGTCCAGAACATAACTTCCGGCCATGCAGTAACAGCATGGAAACCCAGACCGTGAGCCGTATAGTGCGTATCCTCTGCAAAACCATCATTCGCCACAATGATAATGTCCTTGCCGATAGGCGGCTCCACAGACGCCGGGTACCAGGTTGCCGGCATAAGGTTTTCAGAGGAGACCGCAGCAGGCATAGGTGCGTCGTTCATTACCGGGTTAGGGGTTCTGCAAAGAAGGTAGTCCAGAGAGACACCTAAAAGGTCTGCCACCTTGATTAGGCTATTTATTTGCTTCAACGCCACATCGCAACCATACGGAAGGTCTGTGCTTGGGGTCATAGGCTCTATGCACTGTTCTCGCTCGCTGTACACCTTATCGTCATAAGGAGAATGGTATCGGCCAAGCACATCGAATACATCCTTGACGGACTTTTTTGCGTCACGCCGGGCAGTGCCGAACCGTGTCCAGATGTCTTCTACTTGCTGGATCAGCGGGCGCTGGCGCTCTTCCTCTGCCAGTTTTTCCCGCTGCTTTTGCGCCTTGGCATCAGCCTTCAGCTGCGCCTTATGTTCGGCACATCCGGGACAGGAATGTTTACATCTGGTTAAATCCGGGCACTTGCCACAGCATTTATCACAATAGAACGCACTATAGTAATCGAGCAATGCAGCCTTTATGCGTTTTTGCCCGATGTTTTTACAGCCCTTTACACATTTACTCTTCTCAGCAAACTCGGCAATTCGATTAAACCGCTTAGAAATTTCTTTAATCTGCCATTCAGAGAGTTTGCGTATGTCTTTTCCAGCCTCTGTGAGAGCAACCCAGATTGTCAACTGGTCCTTTACCGGGAGCTGAGACAGTGCATAGGCATCACTCTCACTCAGTTTGTCCTCCCGGTATGCCGGCTGCCATTTCTCGTGGAGCTTCTCGCGGATCATCTTCAGCCGGGCAAGCTTGGTTTTACTGACCTTGCAGCACTCAGCCACGTGGTCACGCATCCGGCCGGGGAACTCGTAACCCTCCTCCTTCAGCTGGTACAGAAGCCGTTCAATACGTTCTGCTTGTTTGTTAATATCTGCAGAGGTCATTTTCCGGGTATCGCTGTTGGCATAAATCAATCGCAGCTCCTGCAGAGCAGCAGAGCCGGTGGACTTCTCCAGGATACAGGGCACATCATAGAGGTCTTCCCTACCCTCATCCACCAGCTTGCGTAGAGCTGCATGGCGACGGTGTCCGGAAACGATAATCACCCGGGATTCGTCCTCCGGATGCTGACGGACACGAAGGGGGTCCAAAAGGCCGACAAGCTCAATATTTTCCGCCAACGCATCTATCTCGGAAAGCTCATAGAAGTTGGCTGTGTCAGCCTCTATCAGGTCAATGGATATGTACTCAATCTGCTCTCTGTTATCCGGGGTAATTGTGTCCAATTTGGACACATCGCTCAGGACGTCCGCAAGGTTAAAGCCTTTCTTCGTCTCACTCATTTCTCAGACCCTCCATTCAAGTATGTTTTCACAAAGCGGTTATAATCGACTGCTGCACCGCTGCGGGGGCTGGTAATCAGCAGGGGCTGTTGCGCAAAGGTCATATTGTCCACTTTGTCGCTTCTGCGTATATGGGGAAAAACAGGCAGCTTACTGGCACGGAGCGTGTCTTCTGCTTGCTGCACATCCGGGCTCTTATACCACATTGTGGGGAGAAGCCCAGCCAAGCGCAGCTTGGGGTTGATTTTGCGCATATTGGAGATTTGCCTAAGAAGGCAGGCCATACCCCGCAAAGAGAACGCGTCCAGCTTGATGGGGATAATCACATCGGTAGCAGCTATCAGAGCTGCAGCGGATGC
>JAZSDE010000060.1:0-6198 GCA_045531015.1 Faecousia sp. | reverse complement strand
CCTTGGAGGCGATAAAGGGGATGCGGGTGGTGTAGCCATTCTTGGCGGCCACGATCTTTTTGGTGGGCCAAGCAAAGATGTCCCGGTTCCAAAGTCGGATCGTAGCCATGTCGTTCTGTGGGCCAAGGAGTTGCAATAGTTGCTTGTCTTCCTAAGACCGCTTGGCCTCCGACTTCCTTGGAGGCGATAAAGGGGATGCGGGTGGTGTAGCCATTCTTGGCGGCCACGATCTTTTTGGTGGGCCAAGCAAAGATGTCCCGGTTCCACTGGTCGATGGTGTCGTTATACAGCTCTCTTGCGGCAGTGATTTCCCGCTGCAAGTACATATTCTGCTGCATTGCGTCGGCGATTTCCCGATGGGCGGCAAGGTCGGGATAATTTTCTACCGCCACGTTAATATCCCGGGAAATGTTCTCGATCTGACCGCTCATTTCGTTACGGGCAGTATCTGCATCCCCATTTCCGGAGCGGTACTTTGCCAGCTCAACAAAAGTACTCTTATCCAGATCGATTGCCTTATCCAAAAGTCTGGCGCAGTTCTGCAGCACCATCACGCGCTGCTCTAAGTAGTTATCGATCTGGGAGGCGTGTCTCTGGATCTTCTGCTGGAGCTGGTCAAAATGCTTTTGGGCATTGGTCTTCATAAAGAGGAACACCACACCGGGGATAATGCCGCAGATCCACAGGAATATCTCAAAGATCTTGGAGCCTGCGCCTACCTCTACAGGAATCTTCTTAACGATCACGTTGGTGTCTAAGCCTTCTTCTCTGATTTCGGGATTGAGTTCATCTAATTGATTTGCCATTTTCATTTCTCCTTTTTTGATTACTTAAATATGCTCAAACCGTTTCGGCTTGCGATTGGGGATGTAGCCATGTCGCGCTGGGCAACAAAGAAATGGTTTTCTGCTTCTAAGGGCAAATAATCGTCCCACTCTACCGGAACACTGTGCATCCGTCCATCGCCGCCCAGCATCGGCACAAAATCCAGCCGCTTCGCAATGTCGTAGGAATAGGCGGTGATGCAGGTCTCATCCACACCATCCTTAGAGCGCACAAAGGCGGATTTTAAAATTGCCTCCGTCTTTGTACTGGGATGGACCACATAGCTGGGCGCTACTGCATTTGCAAGGGTCTCGAACTGCTTGAGCGAATATTTTTGCGACAGGTCGGGAATGGGCTTCAGGGAATGGACAGGCCGTTCCTGATACACAGGGATGGCCAGCAGCGGCGCAAAGTCAAAATACACCGCCTTGAAGAAGTCCGTATTTTTGCCTACGAAATTACCCTTAATAATATCAAAGCAATAAGAGGTGTACTCTCCCGGCAGGAGCGTAAGCTCTCTCCCCTGAGAGTGTTGGGTTGTGATCCGGTTGGTGCGTTTCTCCTTTAAGAAATGGAAATCGTCGCCGTAGCCGGTCTTCGACAGCAGCAGGTCTACCATATTGGTCTGCGCCAGTGGCGTAAAGAGCGTTCGGAACTGCACCTCGTTGGTTCTGTCCAGCGCGTCAAACAGCACCTCAAACTCCGAGTTGGACATACTGGTAAAGTCGTCGTTTTCGCTGACCGCTTCTTCGTTCAGCTTTTGCAGTTTCCGTTCGCCTTTTCTTACATACCGCTCGATCTCTTTTTCGCTCTTTTGGTCAAGCCTTGTGGCATCCCGGGTAAAGGACAGCTCCGGGCCACCTTGGGCGCAATAAGAAAGCACCACCTGGGTATGGTAATAGGGCTTGGGCTTCGTGACCGTGGCGTGCAGCGTTTGGGAACGGGTGCGGGTGTGCCAGTTGCCCTTGCTGTCCCGGTAGCGCTCTGTCCAATGGATAGTCTTGTAGCCGTGGTAGGTCTCCACGCCCATGGTATGGATCCGCTTTTTCTCAAACAGGAAAGGGTTTTCGTTATAATGGCCTGCCAGTACATCCACGGAAGACCGCTCAATATCGTCCTGCACGGTGAAATCGTAATTGACCTTCATATCCGTTTCCTGCTCGGCAGAAAAGTAGGGCGCAAATTTAAGCAGCGGCATAGTCTCCTCCGTCAGGCGCAGAGCATCCTGATCGGTAAAAAGCGCGTTTAGCGGCGCCATCTGCCGATAGGCTTCATTTAGCAGCTCTTCCGCCCTTTGGTCAGCTTCCTCGATCTCCTTTTTAAGGGCCCGGATCATCGGCGTCAGCTTTAAGATCACCAGCGGGATCAGGATAATTGTGATACAAGATAGCACCCGGAAAAACCGCAGCCAATTGCGCTTGGCCTTCAGTTTTCCAATATTTTCCTTGCAGGCGTTATACTGCCGGACGGTCTCCCGGTTTTTTTCAATGTCCACATCGGACTGCTTCACAAAGCTTTCAAAAAACGCTTCCGTTTTTGCAAGATGCTGTTCTTTCAGTCTCGTTTCAAAGGCCTCCAACGGGTCAAAAATCGCTGTTTCCATCCTATCCCCCCTTTTTACGACATTATACAGCATTTTTCGCCCTGTGTAAAGCTTTGATTATAAAAGAAGCACTAAAAGAAGCACTAAACCATCATCCGCCTCTCTGCAGCTTTGTATCACCGTCCATCCCGTAAGCCATCTTCAAAAAAAATCAAAAATATCTGTGTTTTTTACAAAAAAGCATACCCAAACAATAAAAAATATGATATAATTCTTATGGTATTCTCTATGTATAACAAATTCTGTGAAAGTTTTCCATTTGGAGGTATTTCTATGTCCAAATTTCTCCTGACCAATGAGACAAAAAAGGCTCTATGTAGCGGTTTTGCCGCCTATTTTGGCGGCGCACCGGAGCGGTATTTTTCTGCCCCCGGCCGTACAGAGATCGGCGGCAACCATACCGACCATCAGCGCGGCCGTGTGCTGGCTGCCGCAGTGAACTTGGATACGGTGGCGGCTGTCCGTGCAAACGGCACTGACGTTATCCGCATTCAGTCCAAAGGCTATCCTCTGTGCGAGGTAGATGTGCGGGAACTGACCCCTGTGGATGCAGAGATCAACACCACCTCCGCCCTCATTCGCGGTGTGGCGGCGCGGTTTTCCCAGCTTGGCTGCAAGGTCTCCGGCTTTGATGCCTACGTGGAATCGACGGTACTGCCCGGCAGCGGCCTTAGCTCCTCTGCCGCCTACGAGGTGCTCATCGGCACTATCGTAAACCATCTGTTCTTTGACGGCAAGGTAAGCCAGCCGGAAATTGCGATGATCGGCCAGTATGCAGAAAATGTCTTTTTCGGCAAGCCTTGCGGATTGATGGACCAAACAGCATCCGCTGTGGGCAATTTGGTCACTATTGACTTTTTTGACAAAGAAAACCCGGTTATTCGCCCCGTAAACTTTGATTTCTCCACCTGCGGCCATGCTCTGTGCATCATCGATACCCGGGCCAGCCACGCAGACCTGACAGACGAATATGCCGCCATCACGCAGGAGATCAAGGCCGTTTGCGCTTACTTTGGTAAAGAGGTTTTGACCCAAATCCCGGAGAATGATTTCTATGCCACCCTACCCGAACTGCGGAAAGCCTGCGGTGACCGGGCTGTGATGCGCTGTATGCATTTCTACCGGGAAAACGAGCGTGTACCACAACAAGTCGCTGCGCTGGAAAATGGCGATTTTGAAGCCTTCCTGCGTCTCATCCAAGAAAGCGGCGACTCTTCTTGGATGTGTCTGCAAAACGTCATTCCCGCAGGCTACAAAAAGAATCAAGACGTTGCCATCAGCTTGGGGCTCTGCCAGCATTATTTAGGAGGTCGCGGCGCATACCGTGTCCACGGTGGCGGCTTTGCTGGAACAGTGCAGGCCTTTGTACCCTTTGACATTCTGGAGGATTTCCGCAGCGGCATTGATTCCGCCTTGGGTGAAGGCGCTTGCCATATCCTTTCCATCCGTCCCGAAGGCGGTGTGGAAGCATTTGCGAATTGAGAGGTATGCGTATGAAAAGAGAATTCGGCAGACTCCCCGACGGCAGCATCGTACACCTTTACACCCTCCGCTTTGGTAAGCTGGAAGCCCATATTCTCGACTTGGGCGCCACCATCTACAGGCTCTACGCACCTGACACAAACGGTAAAATGGCAGATGTGGTTTTAGGCTTTGATGACCCCGCAGATTACATAAAGAGTGGCACATTCTTCGGCACTTTGGTAGGCAGAAACAGCAACCGCACCAAAGAAGGCAAATTTACCCTATGTGGCACAGCATATCAAATGGGCGTCAATGACGGAAAGAACAATCTCCACTCCGGCCCCAATTATTTCAAAAACAGGCTGTGGAATGTGGAGTCTGTAGATGACCGTTCCATCTGCCTTTCCCTCTTTAGCCCCGACGGCGATCAGGGTTTTCCCGGCAATGCCAAGATCCGGGTGACCTACACCTTGGAGGAAAACAGCACCCTTTCCATTTCCTATGACGGTGTTTGCGATCAGGATACAGTCTTCAATCTGACAAACCACAGCTATTTTAATCTTCACGGGCACGATCACCCCGAAAAGGCAATGGATATGCAGCTTACTATGCCCGCCCGGTTCTTCACGGTTGCAGATAGCGAGTCCATCCCCACCGGTGAAAACCGCCCTGTTGACGGCACCCCTATGGATTTCCGCACAGCAAAGCCCATCGGCAGAGACATTAACGAAAGCTATGATGCCCTGGTTCTCCAAAAGGGCTATGACCACAATTTTGATGCGGCTATCAACCCCTGTGCCATTCTCTCGGATACAGAATCCGGCAGAACAATGACAGTCGTCACCGACTGCCCCGGTGTGCAGTTCTATTCCGGTAACTTCCTGCAGGGCGAAATTGGCAAGGACGGTGTCTCCTACTGCTTCCGCGGTGGCATTTGCTTGGAGACCCAGTATTTCCCCAACGCCCTTAACGAGCCCTCTTGGGACCAGCCTATCACCAAGGCTGGACAGTGTTATCATTCCGAAACCAAGTATATTTTCTCAGTAACGGAGCATAAAGATGAAAATTGAGACTTATATCGACTCTCTACTGTCCTATGCAATGAACTGCGGCCTCGCTGCACCGGAGGATCATCGGGTTTTGCAAAATCGGCTGTTAGAGCTTCTGCAATTAGATGAGTATATTCCCTCCGATGAGCTGCAGACCGAAGATTTGGAAGAAATTCTCGCAGGCCTATTGGATTATGCCTGTGAAAAGGGACTGTGTGAAGATAATATCACCGCCCGGGATCTCTTTGACACCAAAATTATGGGGCTTATCACCCCGATGCCCCGGGAAGTGATCCGTACATTCCGGGAAAAGTATGCTGCAGATCCTGTAGCAGCCACCGACTGGTACTATAAGCTCAGCTGCGATACAGACTATATCCGCCGCTACCGTATTGCAAAAGATATGCGCTGGAAATACGCCAGCGACTACGGTGAGATTGATATTACCATCAATCTCAGTAAGCCCGAGAAAGACCCCAAGGCCATTGCAGCTGCCAAGAATGCCCCTCAATCCGGCTATCCCAAATGCCTGCTGTGCCCGGAGAATGAGGGCTATGCGGGACGGATGAACCACCCGGCGCGGCAGAACCACCGGATTCTCCCCATCACCATTGATGGAAAAGACTGGTTTATGCAGTATAGCCCTTATGTATACTATAACGAGCACTGCATCGTCTTTAATTCCCAGCATATCCCTATGAAGATCGACCGGGCAGCCTTCCGGAAGCTTTTGGATTTTGTCGCCCTGTTCCCCCACTATTTTATTGGCTCCAATGCCGATCTGCCCATTGTCGGCGGCTCTATTCTCAGCCACGAGCATTTCCAGGGCGGTCACTATACCTTCGCCATGGAAACCGCCCCTATCGAAAAAAACGTCACCTTTGCAAGCTATGAGGACGTCAAGGCCGGTATAGTGAAATGGCCGCTCAGCGTGATCCGCTTAAATGGCAATGACCCCGACCGCCTTGCAGATTTGGCGGAAAAGATCCTTATTTGCTGGCGGGGCTATTCCGATAAAGAACGCGGCATTCTCGCCTTTACAGACGGAGAACCCCACAACACCATTACCCCCATTGCCCGGCGCAGAGGGGAAAAATATGAGCTGGATTTAGTCCTTCGCTGCAACATTACCACACCCGAACATCCCCTCGGTGTCTTCCACCCCCACGCAGATAAGCACCACATCAAGAAAGAAAACATCGGCCTCATTGAGGTGATGGGTCTGGCTGTACTCCCCAGCCGCCTGAAAAAGGAGCT
>JAZSDE010000027.1:0-9628 GCA_045531015.1 Faecousia sp. | reverse complement strand
CCGACGTTGCCGGCGAGGATTCCAAGGCTAAGGCTGCTGCCCTTAAGGACGGCGATGTGATGCTGCTGGAGAACACCCGTTACATTAAGGGCGAGACCAAGAATGACCCCGAGCTTTCTAAGGCTCTGGCTGACCTTGCCGACATCTTCGTAAACGACGCTTTCGGCACTGCACACCGCGCCCACTCTTCCACCGCAGGTGTTGCTGATTACCTTCCCGCCGTTTCCGGCTATCTGGTACAGAAGGAAGTTTCCATTATGGGTAAGGCACTGGCTAACCCCGAGCGTCCCTTCGTTGCCATTTTGGGCGGTGCTAAGGTCTCCGATAAGCTGAACGTTATCAATAACCTGCTGGAGAAGGTCGACACCCTGATCATCGGCGGCGGTATGGCTTACACCTTCCTGGCCGCGCAGGGTTACAGTGTGGGCAAGTCCCTCGTTGATAACGAGAAGCTGGACTACTGCAAGGAGATGCTCGCGAAAGCCGAAGCCAAGGGCGTAAAGCTGTTGCTGCCCGTTGACACCGCCATTGCCCCCGCATTCCCCTCCCCCATCGATGCTGAGATCCCCGTAGACTATGTGGACTGCACCGCGATCCCCGCTGACCAGATGGGTCTGGACATCGGCCCCAAGGCCTGCGAAGCCTTCGCTGCTGCCGCAAAAAGCGCTAAGACTGTTGTTTGGAACGGCCCTATGGGCGTATTTGAGAATCCCACTTTGGCAAAGGGTACCATCGCTGTTGCACAGGCACTGGCTGACAGCGACGCTGTGACCATCGTTGGCGGCGGTGACTCCGCAGCCGCTTGCGAGCAGCTGGGCTTTGCAAATGCCATCACTCACATTTCCACCGGCGGCGGCGCTTCTCTTGAGTTCCTCGAGGGCTTAGAACTGCCCGGTATCGCCTGCTTGCAGGATAAGTAATTTAGATTGTATGCTGTAGGGCGGGGCCTTGGTCCCGCAGCTACAATGCATTTTGCTTTCCCTTTCGGCGGGAGCAAGCCCCCGCCTTACAATAATTCTGTCAAATAACATCGACATATCGATGCATATATAGGAGAAA
This sequence comes from Faecousia sp., assembly GCA_045531015.1. Lineage (GTDB taxonomy): Bacteria > Bacillota > Clostridia > Oscillospirales > Oscillospiraceae > Faecousia. The sequence continues at coordinate 8,569 of JAZSDE010000027.1, read as the reverse complement.
TAACAATGAACAGAAAATATCGCAAGACCGTTATTGCCGGTAACTGGAAGATGAACAAGACCCCCTCCGAGACCAAGGAGTTTATGCAGAACCTGAAGGCTATTATGCCCAAGGGCCGTTGGTGCGATGTAGCGCTGTGCGTTCCCGCTGTCTGCATTTCCACAGCCGTTCGCGCTATGCGTGAGACCCGGGTCGGTATCGGCGCTGAGAACTGCAACGCAAATGCTTCCGGTGCATACACCGGCGAGATCTCTACCGGTATGCTGGTAGATGCAGGCTGCAAGTACGTGATCATCGGTCACTCCGAGCGCCGCGCTATGGGCGAGACCGGTCAGGATGTCAATGCTAAGCTTTTGGCTGCTCTGAATGCAGGCCTCATCCCCATTATGTGCTGCGGCGAGACCCTGGAGCAGCGTCAGGCCGGCATTACCACTGAGTGGATCGCTATGCAGATTAAATTGGGTCTGCAAAACGTTCCCGAAGACAAGATCCGCAAGGTCGTTATCGCCTACGAGCCCATTTGGGCAATCGGCACCGGTATGACCGCTACTCCCGAGCAGGCGCAGGAAGTCTGCGAGGGCATCCGTACTGTTGTTCGCAAGCTGTACTCCTCCAAGACCGCCCGTACCATTTCCATCCTGTACGGCGGCTCTATGAACGAAAAGAACGCTTTTGAACTGCTGGCACAGCCCGACATTGACGGCGGCCTCATCGGCGGTGCTTCCCTCGTTCCCGAAAAGTTCGTGCAGATCATTGAAGCTGCCAACCAGCCCACCCTCTAAGCCTTTATGGGAGCAGCTTTGCTGCTCCCTTATCTTTTAGAAAGGAGGCCATTTATGAAGACCCTACTTCTCCCCGGAAATGCATCCGGTACAGCAAAGACTGCCGCAGATATTCTTCTTTCCGGCGGACTTGTGGCGATACCCACGGAAACAGTATACGGCTTAGCTGCCAATGGCCTCGATCCAGAGGCGGTGGCAAAGATCTTTATTGCCAAAGGCCGTCCTCAAGATAATCCCCTGATTTTGCACGTTTCGGAAGCAAAAGAAATGGAACGCTTTTGCCATAGCATTCCCGAAAGTGCCTATCGTTTGGCGCAGGCCTTTTGGCCCGGCCCGCTGACGATGGTGCTACCTGCCCGGGACTGTGTCCCCAAATGCACCACCGCAGGCCTTTCTACCGTTGCCATCCGCTGCCCGGATAATGATATTACCCGCAAGATCATCGCCCTTGCCGGTGTACCTTTGGCAGCACCCTCTGCCAACCTCTCCGGCAAGCCATCAACCACTACCGCAGCCCACGTACTTCATGACCACAACAGCAGAATCGATGCCATTGTGGACGGTGGTCCTTGTCGGGTAGGTGTGGAATCCACCATCGTTGACTTATCCGAGGGCACGCCCCGGCTCCTCCGCCCCGGCAGCATCACTCCCGAGCAGCTCCGGGAAATACTCGGAGAGCTGATCGTAGACAAGGCCGTTTCTGCCTCTGTGGAGAAAGACGCGGTAGTAAAAGCCCCCGGTATGAAATACCGCCACTATGCCCCGGACTGTCGGGTAGTCATTGTGGACGGTGATTTGATCGCCGCCAAAGGCTATATCGAAAAGCATTTTGTTCCCGGCAACCGGGTACTGTGCTTTGAAGAAGAACTGGGCGTCTTTGCCGATTTTGCTCCCCTTTCCTATGGCAAAGGCAGCGATATGGACACCTTAACTGCCGGTCTGTTTGCGGCACTCCGCGAACTGGACGACCCTGCCATCGGCACGGTCTTTGCCCGGTGTCCCAAGGGCAGCGGCAAAGCCTTAGCTGTCCAAAACCGGCTGGAAAAAGCGGCTGGATTTCAGCGGATAAACCCCCGAAAAAAGCACTTTATCGTAGGAATAACCGGCGGTACAGGCTGCGGAAAGTCTACCCTGCTTGACGTTATCTCCCGGCTTGGTGGCACAGTCATCGACTGCGATCAGGTCTATCATCGGCTTTTGGAAACAGATCAGAATATGCTCGCCGCCATTGACAGCCGTTTTCCCGGCGTGATAATAAGTGGCGTTTTAGACCGAAAAAAGCTGGGAAAAGCGGTCTTTTCCGACAAAAATGCGCTGCTCGACTTAAACGCCATTACCCACAAAGCGGTAAAGGCGGAAGTCCTTCGTATGCTCCCGGCACAGCCTTCCTTGGTGGCCATCGATGCCATCGGTCTCTTTGAAGGCGGCCTTGCCGAGCTTTGCAACCTGACCGTTGCAGTGACTGCCCCGGAGGAAGCCCGTGTAAAACGGCTTATCGCCCGGGATGGCATTTCGGAAGAATATGCCCTTTCCCGGATCCGTGCCCAGCATTCCCCGGAGGAATTTACCTCTCTTTGCGATGCTACATTGGAAAATGACGGCACAGAAGAAGCCTTTCAGAATAAATGCCTTGCATTCCTGCAAGAGTTGGATATAATAAAAGCAGAATAAGGCTGCGGGTGCAAGCCCCCGCCCTACACCATCAAAGGAGAAATTTTTATGACCACAGACGAACTGCGCACTTCCCTGCTGACTGCTCCCAAGAACGGCTACGCCACATTAACTACCGAACAGAGAACCGAAATGGAAGCTTACTGCAAGCGGTATTCCGCTTTTATGGATGCCTGCAAGACCGAGCGGGAGGCAACCGCTTGGGCGGTAGAAACCGCCGAGAAGCATGGCTTTAAGGAAATCGTTCCCGGTATGCAGTTGCAGCCCGGCGACAAGGTATATAAAAACAACCGAAATAAGAGCATTATGCTGGCTGTCATCGGCTCTGCATCTCTTAACGAGGGTGCGAACATCTGCGCCGCTCACGTTGACTCCCCCCGTATGGACTTAAAGCCCAATCCCCTCTATGAGGATTCTGAAATCGCTTACTTTAAGACCCATTACTACGGCGGCATCAAAAAGTACCAGTGGGTCACCATTCCTCTATCTCTCCACGGCGTTGTCTACCGCAAGGATGGCTCTGTGATTACCATCACCATCGGTGAGGACGAAAACGATCCTATCCTCTGCGTTTCCGACCTGCTGCCCCATCTGGCCGCTGACCAGATGAAAAAGACCCTTGCTGAGGGCATCGTGGGCGAGCAGCTTAACGTCATTCTCGGTACAGCGCCCATCGAGGGCGAGGGCAGCGATCTTGTAAAGCTGAACATTATGAAGCTGCTGAACGAAAAGTACGGCCTTATTGAATCCGACTTCCTCTCTGCCGAGCTGACCATCGTACCTGCCGGCCGCTGCCGTGAGGTTGGTCTGGATCGGAGCTTACTGGGTGCTTACGGTCACGATGACCGGGTCTGCGCTTACGCAGAGATCGAGCCTTTGCTCACTATGGGCATTCCCACCCATACCGCTGTCTGTGTCCTTGCGGATAAGGAAGAGATCGGTTCTGTAGGCATTTCCGGTATGCAAAGCCGGGTGTTTGACACCTTTATGCAGGATCTGTGCGACAGCACCGGCGCAAATCTCAATCGCTGCTTTGAAAACTCTTTCTGCCTCAGCGCAGACGTTTCCAACGCCTTTGATCCCAACTTCCCGGAGACCTGCGACAAGCGGAACAACAGTATGTTAAACCGGGGCATTTCCATCTGCAAGTACACCGGCTCCCGGGGCAAGGGCGGCGCATCCGATGCTTCCGCAGAGGCTATGGGTCATATCCGTACCACCTTCGAAAATGCGGGCATCCTGTGGCAGATCGCAACCCTCGGCAAGGTTGATCAGGGTGGCGGCGGCACTGTAGCTGCTTATATGGCAAATCGGAACATTGTCACCGTTGACGCAGGCGTTCCCGTATTGTCTATGCACGCACCTATGGAGCTGGTTTCCAAGCTGGATTGCTATATGACTATGCTTGCCTGCAAAGCCATCTATTTGGCATAATCTGCAGTCGCAAGGGCCGTCGAGGACGCCGGTCCCTACAAAAATACCTTTAAAAATTCAGGGCTGTTCCGAAAGGAACAGCCTTGTTTTTTTTAGGTCTTCGTGGTACAATGTTTTTATCTTTGCAGAAGGAGGGTCTGCTGTGAAATATATTGCGAACTTCATCCGGAACTTTTTCCGGAAAGCAGATCTGTTTCTGCTCTTTTTATGTCTTGTCACCACCGTTTTCGGCTGGTTTGTCATCGCCAGCGCCACCAATGTCAGCTCCGCAGGCTATACCCGTTATTTGATCGTGCAGGTAGCCTCCACCTTTATCGGCATTTTCTGTTATGCCTTTTTTTCTTCTATCAATACAGACTTTTTTTCCGAACACCGCCGGGCACTGCTCTTCCTCTGCTTTGCAATGATTTTGATGCTGGTCCCCTTCGGCACGGACAACGGCACCGGCAACAAAAGCTGGATCCCCATTCCCATTATCAATATCCATATACAGCCTGCTGAGATCTGCAAGCTCCCTCTGGTGCTGATTCTGGCCTCCATTATGGCATCTCACCAAACCCGCCCCTCCCACGTGCTGTCCGTCTTACATATCGGTTTGGTAGCGGGCGCGCTGATCGGCCTTAACCTGATCGTATCTAAGGACTTGGGTGTTTCCCTGATCTTCGTTTTCATTTTCCTTGTAATGGCCTTTGCAGGCGGTGTCAGCGTTATTTGGTTTCTGTGCGGCTTTGGTGCCCTTGGTGCGGCTGCCCCCATTATCTGGCCCCTGTTGGGCGAATATCAGCGCAACCGCATTTTGATGATCTTCGACCCCAGCTTAGACCCCAACGGCTTAGGTGTCCGGTATCACACCGTCCGTTCCCTGCGCTCTCTCACCGGCGGCGGACTTTTGGGGCAGGGGCTTTTTAACGGTCACCGTACCCAAACCCCAGATGCGCTGTTTGCCCAGCATACGGACTTTATCTTCTCCGCCATTGGCGAAGAATTGGGCTTTATCGGCTGTCTTTGTGTGATGGTGCTGCTGTTTTCCATCATCGCCCGGATCCTGTGGGTGGGCACCCGCAGTCAGGACTATCTGCGGCGGATGGTCTGCTTCGGCTGTGCCGCGGCGCTTATTTTCCAGGTGGTTATCAACGTGGGTATGTGTATGGGTCTTCTGCCCGTTATCGGTCTGACCCTCCCCTTTATCAGCTACGGCGGCTCGTCTATTATTTCGCTGTATGCAATGATGGGGCTTGTGTCCGGCGTTTACGCCAAGCCCGCCCCCACCAGCCAGGAGCGGTATTTAAGACCTTATAAGCTATAATAACAAAGCCCCCTCTGACGAGGGGGCTGGATTTTGCGAAGCAAAAGACTGGGGGAGAGAATATCCCTATCCGTTTTTCTCTCCCTCCGTCAAAAATCAAAGATTTTTGCCACCTCCCTCATCAGAGGGAGGCTTTCTATCGTTAATCTGCTTCCCGTTTTTCCAGATCTGCTAAGATCTCGCTGTAGAACGCTTCGCTGATCTTATACTTTTTAAGATAGACAACATAGCCTACCACGATCATAATCAGCGGAATAACAAACATTGCGAACTTAACAATCAGTTTGCCGTCACTGCCGATGGCATCCACTGTGCCGCCATCCACCTTGATGCCGGCAATGATCAGGGTCATACTGGTAATGCCGGTGGCAATTGCGCCGCCGATCTTATTGATAAAGGGCTGGATAGAGAAGGTGATGGATTCGTTCCGCTTTCCCAGCTTCCACTGGCCATATTCCACGGTATCTGCAAGGAACATCAGCATCAGTGTCTGGATAAAGGCCTGACCTACGAATACCAGCACTGCGCCCAGAGCGATCAGGATGATGGACACTTCTGCAAAGAAGAAGATGGCGTAGCCCGCAAGCACCAAGATCGTGCCCAAGGTGTATAGACTCCGGCGATTCATCCGTTTTGCAACTGCCGGGTAGACCGCCAGCGTGCCAAGCTGGGAAACGCCGACGACTGCCACCAGCACTACGTACATTCCCTCGTCACCGAAAAGGTACTTCATATAATACACCGCAAAATTGACGGTAGTGCAGTAACCAACCATAAAAAGGCCCATTGCTAACGTAGTCCACATCAGCTGGTCGTTTTTAAGGAGTGCCCGGAACATTTGCTTAACGGTGGTAGACTCCTGCTTTTCGGGGTCGACCCGCTTTTCCTTAATACCAAGCAGCGGGAACAGCAGTCCCAGCACGAACAGCACCGCAACCACAACGGCGCACCAGAACCAAACCTCCGGGGTGTCGCCCAGGGCGCTTGTAACGGGCTGCCAGGCCACCATCACAATATACATACCGATATTGGCGCAGATACGGGCGAACGCACCGGTCTTTTCCCGCTGCTTTTGGTCGGAAGACAGCACCGGCAGCAGTGTCCAGTAGCCAATATCGTTGATGCCGTAGGAAATGTCCCACAGAAGATAGGCAAGGCCGAAGACAACGACAAAGACCCAGCCCTCACCGATACCTGCAAAGAGCAGCACAGAGAAGATGGCACTAAGGACGCCGCCTACCAAAATAGCAGGCTTAAATTTGCCCCAGGGAGAGCGGATATTGTCAATAACAAGACCGGTAATGGGGTCGTTAAATGCGTCAAAAATACGCATTACCGACAGGATCATACTGGCCGCGGCAAAGACCCATACCGGCAGGCTCAGTACATCGGACAAAAAGTACAGCAGCGTATTTGCCTCAAAGGAATAGAACATATCCCGGCCAATGGTGCCAAGGCCGAAATACACGCGGTTGCGATCGTCAAGTGTTCTCAAACTTTTCTTCCTCCTCAATTATGTAAAGATTCAATCTTTACATTTTTTCTCATAAAGTTTTGGCAATTGCCCCCTTTCTCCTATTTTATCGTATTTTTTTCCAGTGTCAATGGCATTTTGGTGATGACAAATTATAAAAAGTATATTATAGTATAAGAAAAGAGATTTTGGAGGTGTCCCTATGGAACAAAAACGCTGGTATAAGGATATGGTCTTTTATCAGATTTGGCCCCGGAGCTTTAAGGACGGCGACGGAGACGGTATGGGCGATTTATGGGGCGTGTTGGAAAAGCTGGACTATATTAAGTCCTTAGGCTGTGACGGCATTTGGTTTTCCCCTATTTACCCCTCCCCCGGCGCAGACTGCGGTTACGACATTTCCGATTATATGGACATTGCCCCGGAATTTGGCGGTATGGAGGCCTTTAAAAAGGTTTTGGATGGCTGTCACGAAAGGGGTATGAAGCTCATTATGGATCTGGTGGTGAACCACACCAGCGATGAGCACGAATGGTTTCAGAAAAGCCGCCAAAAAATCGAGCCTTATACCGACTACTATATTTGGCGTCCTGCAAAGCCCAACGGTAAGCTGCCCAACAACTGGGACTCCAATTTTGAGGGCAAGGCCTGGACTTGGGACGAGGAGCGGCAGGAGTACTATCTCCACCTCTTTGCAGTCAAGCAGCCGGATCTCAATATGGACAATCCTCTTGTCCGTGAGGAAGTGAAGAATATCCTCCGCTTCTGGCTGGATATGGGCGTGGACGGCTTCCGGGAAGATGTCATTACTTACATCTCCAAGAAGGAGGGCTTGCCCGACGACCACATTTTCCCTGTCTACAAGGGAATGCTCCAGTACAACCATGGCCCTCACATCCACGAGTACTTAGCTGAGTTCAAGCGGGATGTGTTCGATCATTACGACTGCTTTACCTTGGCGGAAGCCCCCATGGTATGGCCCAAGCAGGCGCTAAAATACATTGACGAGCAAACCGGCCAGATCGATATGATGATCCAGTTCCAATGCCAGTGCGCGGACTGCCTCTTTACGGACTACATTCCTCTGCCCTTCTCTCTGCGAAAAATGAAGCGGGCTTTCTCCTCCTGGCAGAAGAAGCTCTACGGCAAGGCCTGGAATATGCTCTACATTGAAAACCACGACCATCCCCGGATCGTCTCCCGGTACGGCAGTGAGAAATACTGGAGAGAAAGCGCCAAAACCTTAGCGGCCAGCTATCTCTTCCAGCAGGGTACGCCCTTCATTTATCAGGGTCAGGAGATCGGTATGCTCAACTGGCGGCCTGAAGACCCAGAGATGTATGAGGACGTACAGACCCGGTATCAATATGCCCACACCAATCTCAAAAAGTCTCCCAAGACGCGCTTAAAGAAAATGTGGCGTTCCTCCCGGGACTCTGCCCGGACACCGGTGCAATGGGATGACAGTGAAAATGCAGGCTTTACCACTGGTGAGCCTTGGTTCTACGTAAACGAGAACTACAAGAAGATCAATGTGGCCAAGCAGGAAGGCCAGCGCTACTCCATTCTGAATTTTTATAAAAAAGCCATCCGCCTGCGAAAAGCCCTGCCTGTTGTCCGTTACGGCCGCTATAAGGAGCACTTTAAACTCTCCGGCAAGCAGTATGTCTACAGCCGGCAGATGCCCGGTGAGAAGATCCTCGTCATCTGCTCGTATAGCAAAAGGAAGACCGAGCTTCGCGCTCCCAGAGGCTTTGATCTGCGCACCGGTCAGCTGATCCTCACCAATTACCCGGCCCATGAGCAGCGACTGCAGCCCTATGAATGCCGTGTCTACCACTGGAAAGAATAACCTCCCACAAAACGAACAACGCCCGGTTTGTGCTATAGCACAAACCGGGC
>JAZSDE010000006.1:0-6134 GCA_045531015.1 Faecousia sp. | reverse complement strand
ATCCCTCCTTCTCCGCATCACGCGGTGCAGAGAAGGAGGGTTTCGTTATTTTCTTATTGCATTATTCCTCTGTGTAGCCCCAAACGATTGGTCTTTTATCAGGATTCATCGAAGAATGCCAACCATATGTCTGATTGTACTCCCAATCCTCTTCGTTTGGCCAAGCCTCGGCTTCGCAACAGATCGTAAGTTCCTCACACCCCTCAAATGCACCACGCCCTATTCTTGTAACGGAGATAGGAATGACAATCTCCTTGAGGGTCTTGCAGTCTTCAAAAGCATACTCACCGATCCGCATTACTGTCTTGGGAATATTGATGCTCGCAAGATTCTCACAATCGGAAAACGCATGTCTGCCAATGCCTACAACACCGTCAGGAAGTACGATGCTGCTGATCATCCACTTCCAGTCCTCAAACGCACCACTGGCAATCACCTTCGTGTCCTGATGTATTTCACAGGTCCGGGTCTCTTTATCTATGATCTGCAGCAATATATGATAGGGGTTATTGGCATTCCCAAAGTAACGGACATTTTTGTATTGCGTTATTTGAAGTGCTGAACATTCCTCAAAAGCATCCGCACCCACATAGACCAGTGTTTCAGGGATTTCAAAATTTACCAAAGCAGAGCAGGATTCAAACGCCCGGTCTTCAATACTTGTCACAGAGTTTCCGAGCTCTATACTTGTGAGCGAGCTGCAATTATGAAACGCCAAATAAGGAATCGCCGTGATGCCGTTGCCAAGCCTTGCACTTTCCAAGGAGGAGCAGCCTGAAAACGCTTCGTAGCCAAGATATGTCACAGAATCGGGGATAACAATACCGGCAAGTGACCTACATCCAAAAAAGGCTGCATCACCTATGCTCGTTACAGAATCAGGGATTTCTACATATGTAAGATCATCACAAAAATAAAACGCGCTATCACCGATATCGGTAACAGAATTCGGAATCTTTACCGTTTTTAGAGCGCAGTTAAAAAACGCCGCGAACCCAACCGTTGTTACTGTATCAGGAATTTCCACATTTTCCAGGGAAAGGCACTGATTAAACGCGCGGTCCCCGATAACTGTCACAGAGCTTGGAATCACTACACGCTTTAGAGATCTGCAGCCAGAGAAAACATTACCGGCAAAGCCGGTCATAAAATCAGGAATGGTCAGCTCCGTCAAAAGCTCGCCGCCGATATACATATATGCTATGTGATTCAGAGGATTCGAGGCTTCCGTTTCAAACTGAATTCTGCACCAGTCCTCTACCGTTCCCGTGTAATAAACGTTTTGGATCCATTGGGGCTGGTTATCACCGTCGCGTCCAAATGCATCTTTACCAACACTTCGCAAGGAGGACGGAAGGGTCACATTCTCCATTGCTTCACAATCCAAGAAAGCAAAGCTGCCTATTCTTTCTACGGCCTCACCAATCACTGCATTTGTAAGCTCCTCACAGCCTTCAAAGGCACGATCCCGAATCGTTCCGGATTTTACAGTTACCGTATACAAATCAGGGAGCTCCGCATAGGGATAGTAAGGAACATTTCCCTCAAAGGTAAGGCTTGTAAGAGAACCGCAGCTATTAAGCAGTCCGCTTTGAACGGCCTTTGCTCCGCTGTGGATAACGAAACTGTCCACAGCAATATCCTTGATTTTTATGAGCGCGGCATAGGGATTCTGCTCATTTCCGAGATAGCAGCCGTTTTCATATTCTTTGTATGCAAGCGCATCGCACTGATCGAATGCGTTGATGCCAATGTGCGTTACAGAATCGGGGATACAGATCTCCTCGAGAATCGGGCACATTTTAAAGGCTGTATCTCCGATATATTCAAGAGATTCCGGCAATTCGATCTTTTCCAGTATCAAGCATCCGGCAAACGCGTCCTCACCAATATAGGTGACCGAATCCGGAATATCTATCTCCGGCAAAAGTACACATCCGGTAAAGGCGCCGCTGCCGATTCTTGTAACAGTATCAGGGATCGTAACAGATACTAAGCTTGTATAGCCTGTAAAAGCCGCATCCGAAATTGCCACGACCGGTTTTCCATTGTATTGGCTGGGTATATCCACAGTAAAGCTTTTATAAAACCTCTCTTTGCCGGAGAAGCCGGTAACCATATATCCGCCCTCTGTCTCAGAGAATAAGAGTCCGCCGCTGCCTGGAGAATAGCAGGCTGTGCAGAGCAATACTACGGTAAATGAGGTAATGACAATCAAAAGAAAAGATAATGATTTTTTCATAAAAAACCTCCATATATTGCTTTTTTGTTTATTCTATCATATTTTTCCGAACATTGCAACTATATCGCCAGTTGTGGTAGCTGTCTGCAAAAGGCCTTAAACATTTATTTGTTACCTGCAAACGATCAACCCCCACACCGGATGGTGTGGGGGGGATTTTATGACTGTTTTTAGTGAGCAAATTGGCTTTCGTAGAGCTTGGCGTAAAGGCCGTTTTGGGTGAGCAATTCCTCGTGTTTGCCCTGTTCGACAATGTTGCCGTTCTCCATCACAAGGATGCAATCTGCCTCCTGAATAGTAGACAGCCGGTGGGCGACCACGAAGCTGGTGCGGCCTTGCATCAGAGTGTTAAAGGCTTTTTGCACCTGCATTTCCGTCCGGGTATCGATGGACGAAGTAGCCTCGTCCAATATAAGCATAGGCGGCAGGCAGAGCATAAGTCTTGCGATACAAAGCAGCTGCTTCTGTCCCTGGGAAATATCGCCGCCCATTTCTGAAAGGACGGTATCGTAGCCCTTGGGCAGCCGGGTGATAAAGCTATGCACCCGCGCCTGCTTTGCCGCTTCGATGATTTCTTCTTCCGTGGCATCCGGGCGACCCATGGCGATATTCTCCCGGATAGTGGCATTTTTCAGCCAAGTATCCTGCAGCACCATACCGATACAGCTTCGGAGCTTTTCTCTGGACATCGTTTGGGTGTCGATACCGTCGATATAGATCTTTCCCTTATCCGGGTCGTAAAACCGCATTAAAAGGTTAATAAATGTGGTCTTTCCGCAGCCGGTAGGACCCACGATGGCGATCTTCTGACCGGGCGCAAAGGAGAGGTCGATATTTTGCAGCAGCGGCTTTTCCTTGGTATAGGAGAAGGACAGATCCCTTATCTCTACCCTGCCTTCTACCTTTTCCGGTGCGGCAGTTTTTTTCGGGTCGGGGGTCATTTCCGGTGCGTCCAGAAGTTCAAATACACGCCCGGCGCAGGCAATGGCATTTTGCAGCTCCGTCACCACACCGGAGATCTCGTTAAAGGGCTTGGTGTACTGATTGGCATAGTTTAAGAAGCTGGCAAGATTGCCCACGGTAATACCGCCGCCAATGGCCATCAGCGCGCCCACAAGGCCAACACCGGCATAGACAAGAGAATTGACAAACCGGGTTGACGGATTGGTAAGAGACGAGAAGAAAATGGCGCGCAGAGAGCTTTTTTCCAGTACCTCGTTGGACTTATCAAAAGCCTCCAGGGATGCCTTTTCGTGTCCAAATGCCTGCACTACCTTGATACCGCCCACGGTCTCGTCGATCAGCGCGGTCTGTGCGCCCCTGGCTTCCGTTTGCGCCTTAAACATATTGTAGGTGCTCTTTGCGATAAAGCTGGCAACGATCAGTGACAGAGGCGTTACAAGCACCACCACAAGGGCGATCTGCCAGCTGGTAAGGAGCATAAACAGCAGCGTTCCCAAGATGGTAATGACGCCGGTGAAAAACTGGGTAAAGCCCATTAAAAGACCGTCGGCAAAGGTATCCACATCTACGATGACCCGGCTGACGATGTCGCCCTGAGAGAACTTGTCAAGGTAAGAAAGGGGCAGCTTCTGGATATGCCGGAAGGCTTCATTGCGGATGTCCCGGGAGACACGGAAGGTGATGCGGTTATTCATTTGGCTCATAAGCCACTGGGCAAAGGCGGAAATACCGACGCAGGCCAAGACCGCGCACAGGTACATACTGACCTTTCCGAAATCCACACGTCCCGTTTCGATCATAAAGTCGATGGTGCTTCCCACAAGGACAGGGATGGCAAGAGAGCCAACCACCGACACCACCGCAAGGAAGAGGGAAAGGCAAACAAAAACTCTATATTTCCGGATATACCTTAAAATACGGCCGATAACGGCGGTTTTTCTCTGATTATCAGCCATTTTCCGTCACCTCCTGGGGAAATTGGGTGCAGTAGATCTCCCGGTAGACCGGGCAGGTCTTCAGCAGCTCCTCGCTTGTTCCCTGCCCTACCACAGCGCCGTCTTCCAATACGAGGATCAGATCTGCGTGGCGGATGGAGGCCGCTCTTTGGGAGACGACAAAGGTAGTGGGCATCGGGTTAAGAGAGCAGATGGCGCTGCGAAGATTTGCATCTGTCGCATAGTCCAGCGCAGAGGCACTGTCGTCCAAAATGAGGATGGCAGGCTTTCGCACCAAGGCTCTTGCGATGGCCAGCCGCTGTTTTTGACCGCCGGAAAAATTCCGTCCCCCCTGCTCCACCTTGGTATCCAGTCCCTCTTTTTCGTCCATCACAAAATGGGCTTGGGCAAGGCGCAAGGCATCCAGCATTTCCTCGTCAGTAGCATCTTCCTTGCCCCAACGGAGGTTATCCCGGACAGTGCCCGCAAACAGGAGATTGCTTTGGGGCACGATGCCGATCTTTTGGCAGACCGCCTTCGCGCCCAAGGTATTTACGTCCCGGTCATCCAAAAGCACACTGCCCGTGCTGGCGGCGTACAGTCCTGGGATCAAATTCACAAGGGTGGTCTTGCCGGAGCCGGTACCGCCGATGATCCCCACCGTCTGTCCGGGAAGCACCGTAAAACTGACACCCGTAAGGGCAGGCGCAGAAGCTTCCGCATAGGAGACGGAGACATCCCTAAATTCCACCTTGCCGCCTATTTCCGGTGCGGCAGTCTCCGCATCTGCCACCGGAATGTCCAGCACAGACTGGATGCGGTTTCCGCAGGCGGCGGCCTTGGTCATACTGAGGATCAGGTTTGCCATCTTGATAAGCTCCACCAAGATCTGGGACATATAGTTATACAGCGCAATGACCATACCTTGGGTCAGCACGCCGGTATGGACCTTGATGGCACCCACCTGCATAAGTAAAATGATGGCAAGATTAATGAGCACAAAGGTCAGCGGGTTCATAAGGTTGGAAATGGTACCAGTCTGCAGCTGCCCTTTTGCCAAGGCTTCCGTCTTTTCCGCAAACTGCGCTGTCTCCTGCTTTTCCATCCGGAAGGCCCGAAGCACCCGGACACCGGTTAAGTTTTCCCGGGTCGCGCCGGTCACACCGTCTAATTTCTGCTGAACGCGCTTATAGGCCGGCATAGTGATGAGCATAATGCCAAAGACCACCACGCACAAAACGAGGATAATGCCCGCAAATACGAGGGCTGCCTCTGCATCAATGGTAATGGCCATCACCATCGCACCGAATACCACGAAGGGGGAACGCAGCAACAGGCGCAGGGCCAAATTAACACCGTTTTGCACTTGATTTACATCGGAGGTCATCCGGGTGATGAGGGTGGATGTACCCACCTTGTCAAGCTGAGTATAGCTGAGCTTTAAAATGTGCGCCATCACCGCGTGGCGCAGGCGGGCGGCAAAGCCAACTGCCGCTTTTGCCGCAAAAAACTGGGCAATAACCGCGCTAAAAAGGCCGATAACGCCCAATAACACCATAATAAGGCTCATCTTAATAATATAGTGCTTATCCCCTGCTCCGATGCCCGCATCCACGATACCGGCAACCACCAGCGGAATCAGCAGCTCAAAACTGGCTTCCAGCAGCTTAAACAGCGGCCCAAGGGCGCATTCCTTGCCGTAGCCTTTCATATATTTCAGGAGCTTTTTCAAAAACATACACCTCATTTTTATCGATTGCCCAAATTATAGCACAGTTTTTTTCTCTATGCAACGCCGTCGGAAATTTTCCGGTTGACATTATAGAAATTTCTCGGTATAATACTGTAGCTTGCTAGTGTAGCACAGTCGGTAGTGCATCTCACTCGTAATGAGAAGGTCGCCTGTTCGAGTCAGGTCACTAGCTCCAAAAATGCCAAGCTTCCAACAGAAGCTTGCCATTTTTGCATATTCATACCTTGGCATTAATCTCTTT
>JAZSDE010000080.1:0-2845 GCA_045531015.1 Faecousia sp. | reverse complement strand
AAATCCTCTCCCGGAACATAGAACGCCTCGGTGTTGCCAATGCGCTGGTGACAAATGAGCATCCCGGAAAGCTGGCGCTAAGCTATCCTGGGTATTTTGATCGGGTTCTGGTGGATGCGCCTTGCTCCGGTGAGGGAATGTTCCGCAAGGAAGAGGCGGCTGTTACCGATTGGAGCGAGGAGACAGTCAAAATGTGCGCCGCCCGGCAGCGGGAGATCTTACATTCTGCGGCGGAATTGGTGCGCCCCGGCGGAAGATTGGTTTATTCCACCTGCACCTTTGCACCGGAAGAAAATGAGGAGACGGTAGCTGCCTTTTTGGAAGCATACCCTGAATTTACGGCAGAAGATGTGAATGCCCCTTGGTTTTCCAAGGTGGGAACGGGAATGTTCCGGCTTTGGCCTCATAAGCTATTGGGAGAGGGTCATTTTGTGGCTGTGCTCCGAAAGGCGGGAGAGGGAGAGACTCCGGCGGCAGACCCGAAAGGAGAGAAGCTTCCTAAGGAGTGGGAGGCCTTTGCCCGGGAAATGGACATTGCGCTGCCGGAGGGCAAGGCGGTACGCTTTGGGGACACGGTCTACTGGGCACCCATTGAAATGCCGGATCTGCGGGGCATCCGTGCGCTCCGCCCGGGACTGGAGCTGGGAGAAATGCGAAAGGGGCGTTTTGTGCCGGCCCACGCGCTTTCGCTGTGGCTGAAGACTGCAAAAACAGTTCAGTCCTACCCGGCGGACAGCAAGGAGATGGCAGACTATCTTCACGGCGATGTGGTACCGTCAAGCAAAACCGGCTGGTGCCTTGTGCAGGCAGACGGCTACAGCATCGGCTGGGGCAAGGGGGATGGATGCGTCTTAAAAAATCATTACCCCAAAGGACTACGCAGGTAAATAGTACTTTACATAAGTCGGAAAATGTGGTATAATATCGAGAGTAATGATTAATAATTCGCAAGGAGAGGATCATCCTTGGATAGATATGAAATTCACGGCGGAACACCCCTGCGTGGCTCCGTTACCATAAGCGGCGCGAAAAACGCGGCTGTGGCTATTTTGCCCGCTGCGATACTCATCGAGGGGAAGTGTCGGGTAGAAAATGTCCCGGATATTTCCGATGTACGCGTTTTGCTCTCTATTTTGCAGGACTTGGGCGTGGTGGTGGAAAAGCTGCCCGGCGGTGTAGTTACCTTGGACAGCACCCATATTCGCAGCACCAAGCCTAACCCGGATTTGGTAAAGAAAATGCGTGCAAGCTACTATTTGATGGGTGCGCTGCTGTCCCGTTTTGGGGAAGCGGATGTGGCGCTGCCCGGCGGCTGTAACTTTGCCAACCGTCCCATTGACCAGCACATTAAGGGTTTTAAAGCGTTGGGCGCAAGGGTAGAGGAGACCGATGAGTATGTGCGGCTCTCACCCGGTGAGAATGGGCTGGCGGGTAGCCGTGTGAGCCTGGACGTGGTTAGTGTTGGCGCCACAATGAATATTATTATGGCGGCCACACTGCTGCCCGGTCAGACAATCATCGAAAATGCGGCAAAGGAGCCCCATATTGTTGACCTTGCCAACTTCCTCAATACCATGGGCGCGAATATTTCCGGCGCCGGTACGGATACCATTAAAATCCGGGGCGTGGAAAAACTCACCGGCGGCACCTATGCCATTATTCCCGATCAGATCGAGGCGGGCACCTATCTTGCGGCAGTTGCGGCTGTGGGCGGCGACGTACTGGTGAAGAATGTCATTCCTAAGCATATGGAGTGCATTACCTCCAAGCTGGTGGAAATGGGTGTGACCATCGAGAATTTTGACGACTCCATTCGGATCGTTTCCAACGGCAATTTGACCTGCACCACTGTAAAGACCCGGCCTTATCCCGGCTTTCCTACGGATATGCAGGCGCAGATCTGCGTGTGTATGACACTGGCGGATGGCGTGAGCAAGCTGACGGAGAATGTCTATGAGACACGGTTCTTCGGCTACTGCAACGAGCTGGCGGCAATGGGCGCGGATATCCAGATCAACGGCAAGACCGCGGTCATTACCGGCACGCCCCGGCTTTCCGGCACATCTGTCAGCGCCAAGGATCTGCGGGCTGGCGCGGCGCTTATCATCGCCGGTCTTTCTGCCAGGGGCACCACCTATGTGGACAATATCCATTATGTAGAACGGGGCTATGAGCAGCTGATCGAGAAGATGACCGCCTTGGGCGCGGACATTCAGAGAATTGAAGAGTGATTAAAAGGGCAAGCGAAAATCGCTTGCCCTTAATAATTGACAGTTGATAGTTGACAGTTGACAATTATGGTATATGCAAAGCGGAGGGAGAAAAAGGCTCCCCTGTGCAAGGGGAGCTGTCAGAAATCTTGGATTTCTGACTGAGGGCTGTTGCAAAGCGCAGCGTAATAAATCTCAATGATTGCCAGTGGCAATCATACCACAATTAAGGACAATCCCTCCGAGCAAAATCAGAGATTTTGCCCACCTCCCTTTGCACAAGGGAGGCTTTACGGACGACCAATGGTCGCCCCTACTTTCACTTAAAATGACGGCAGAAAATTTCTATGAAAGACACAAAAATATTATAAAAAATTTGTAAGATATTCCTAAAAAAGTAGTTGACAAACGCAGCCGTGCGTGTTAAAATGATCGAGCGTGTGTGGGCAAAGTCTGCACATAGCACTGCGATGATGCAGGAGATTGCGCCGAAAGGCGGTAACTTCTGCGGAGTATGTCCGGTCATCGGGCGGCTGAACTGCTTCTGTTTGCGCTGCGTATATCGCTGCGGCAGGGGAAAGGTCGGCCTTGCGTCGGCCATTTTTCTTGGCCCGGAATGATACGCACGGCGGCGT
>JAZSDE010000028.1:0-6378 GCA_045531015.1 Faecousia sp. | reverse complement strand
CAATCCACAGCATCCCTTACAGTGTAGCACAGGTCCTTGGAGAGGGACACTAAAAACTACTACTCTATAATACAAGGAGAATGCTATGAAAAGATTAATAGTCCTTTTTCTGTGCCTTTGCCTGCTTTCGGCAGGATGTGGAGACAGCAAAAAGCTCGGCAATGCCTGGCCCGGACCTCAAGGCGGCAGCACAGAGCTCGGTGACGATGAGCAGTCCTTTGGTGAGGACATCGCAGATACCGGCGCATACGACGGTTATTTTGAAGGTGAGACGAAAGATTTCGTGGTGGAGTGTGTTTCCGGAACGCAAAACGCCTATAAGCTCGACGGAACGACCCTGACCTTTACGGCGATTACCGAAGAAACGGTCTATGCGATTGCAGGAACCTTTCGCGGAAATATTGTAATTGATGTGGGGGACAACTATAAATTTGATCTGGAGCTGCACGGTTTTTCACTTGTCTGTAACTCCACAAATCCCATCACCGTAAAAAGCGGCGATGAGGTTGCCATTCAGGCGAAAAAGGATACGAAAAACTATATCTACGATACGCGTGTTGCCGTTGATGATGCAGATGAAACCCTCTATGCGGGGGCAATTCACGCGGATGTGGACCTGGAAATCGGCGGAAAGGGAGAATTGACCCTTATTTCCGAAAATAACAACGGCATTCATACGAAGGACGATCTGCAGGTCAAGAACCTGACCCTTTTTGTCGCCTGTATCGACAATGCTCTCAAGGGCAACGACGGTGTTGAGATCGAAGGCGGAAACACTACCCTGATCGCGTCAAAAGGCGATTGTATCAAGACCGCGAATAGCGATATTTCCGAAAAAGGCAATCAGCGCGGAAGCATCACGATCACCGGCGGTACGCATACACTTTACGCGGCTTGCGACGGTATCGATGCTGCTTATGATGTGATCATTGATGACAGCACAACGGTGCTGAATATCTACACCGACAAGTATTCCAATTATTCCGGCGAGGTAACAGAAAATTCGTCGGACACCAATTATATCCGCTTTACAAGCAAAAATTACTATTATTCCGTCAAGTATTATAACTCTGACACGGACTATGTTTGGGTAAATGCCGAGTATCACTCCAAGGTTTCAGGCGGCAGGGCAAGCTATTATTACTATTCCTATCCCAAGATGCCGGATTATGCAAAGCAGCAGTTCTTTATTTACGAATCCGAAGCACAGCGCGGTCAGGAGGAAGAATATCTTGTACAGTCCGATTATTTGACACCCAACGATGCCTGTGATACTTTTGCATTGACAAATTCCTACAACGGACTTTATTACGAGTGGACCAATTATACTACTACCGTACAAGAGGGCGGCTTTGGCGGTATGGGTGGTCCCGGCGGAATGGGGGAAGGAAACACCGATAAAGGAGATCATTCTACCAAGGGAATCAAAGCAGCCAATGAAATCGTAATTTATTCGGGCACGGTTAGCATTAAGTCTTACGATGATGCCATCCACGCAAATTGCGACGATACCTTGGAAAACGGTGCAGCACCTACAGGCAATGTAACCATTCACGGCGGTACCATTACCGTATATTCCAATGATGACGGACTTCACGCAGACGGCGCACTTTCCGTGGAGACCGGCACGGTCAGCGTAACCAATGCCTACGAAGGAATAGAGGGCACGACTGTCAATATTTCCGGCGGCTATGTTTCAATTTACGCCAAGGATGACGGTATCAACGCCACTGCTACTTCCGGGACGGCAATTGCTATCAGCGGTGGTACGGTATATATTTGCTGCAGCGGTGACGGCATCGACTCCAACAGCCGTACCTCTTATGGCGGCATCCTGTTCTCCGGCGGCAATACGGTGGTGATCTCCAATTCCGGCGGCAACTCCGCCATTGACACAGAGCAGGGTTATGCATATACAGGTGGCGCGGTGGTTGCCGTTATGCCCCGTGGCGGTATGTCCGGGGAAGCAACCCATTGTCAGAACTTCTCAAGCGTCGGAAAATCGACCCAAGCATCGCTGTCTGCGGGCGGCTATCTCGTCGTTGGCATTGGAAATGTAACTGCAACAGTGAAAATGCCCGTATCTATTTCTTCCGCTCTCGTTATTACACTTGGAGATGCTTCTCCCAGTGTCAAGACTGAAAGAACCACAGCCCAGACCCTTGACGAAAACGGCTTGTCCTGGAATTGAACGGAAAGCTTGTTTCTTGAAATAAGCAGGAAAATTTGCTATAGTAGCTGTAAGTTACGGAAAGGGAGGAGTGGCCCTTGCGCCTTTTAATTGCAGAAGACGATCCAAAGCTCCTAAAAAGCTTGGTGCATATTTTTGAGACCAATCATTATCTCGTTGATGGCATCAGCGATGGCAGTGAGGCATATGATTATGCATCCTCCGGGGAGTATGACGGTCTTATACTGGATATTATGATGCCCGGTATGGACGGTGTGACTATGCTGAAAAGACTCCGGCAAAGCGGTATCACAACACCTGCGTTGTTTCTGACGGCCAAGACTGAGACCTACCAGAAGATCGAGGGACTGGACGCCGGTGCGGATGACTATCTTCCAAAGCCTTTTGAGACGGGAGAGCTGCTTGCCCGTGTCCGTGCAATGCTGCGCAGAAAAGATCATTTTATTCCTGATATTTTATGCTTTGGCGAGCTGTTCCTTGATCGGGCTACCTACGAGATTTCCTATGATGGGAACACCCAGCCACTCAGTGGCAAAGAGTTTCAGGTGATGGAAATGCTGATGCAGCAACCCAGTAGGATTGTAACCGCGGAGCAAATCATCACCCACATTTGGGGATGGGATGCAGATGTGGACACCAGTGTGGTATGGGCGCATATCTCCAATATTCGGAAGAAAATAGATGTCCTTTCTGCACCGGTTGCTATCCGGTTTGTCCGCGGTGTGGGCTATGCGTTGGAGGTGACGGTATGATCTATAAGCTTCAGCGCAGATTTATTCTGATCTGTACCGTTTCGGTGCTTTTAGTCATCACCTTGGTCTTTGGCGTGATGCTTGCGCTGAACATCTCATCACTCAACCGGAATATGGATATGCTTGCCGACAGAATATCGGAGGGCGGCGGCAGATTTCCCGGTGCCTTTGACGACAAGCCCCCTCTTGACAAAATACCGCCGAAAAATGAACGGGGATTTGATTTTATAAACCCGGAAACACCCTTTTCCACGCGCCATTTTACGGTATTCTTTGATAAAAACGGACAGGTACAAAAGACCTTTATGGAGTCTATTTTTTCTATTCCGGAGGAAAAGGGAATCGAATATGCCGAAAAGGCAATGGCCCAAAAAAGTAACCGGGGATGGATATTCAATTACCGCTATAAAGCTTTTCTCACCGAAATGGGCTATGGCGTCGTATTGGTGGATGGCAGTATGCACCGCTCTGCTATGATGCAGTCTATCACCATTGCAGGGATCGTATTGTTTTCCTGCGGGGCACTGGTCTTGGTGCTTGTTTTCCTGCTTTCCAAAAAGGCAGTGAAGCCCATTGCGGAAAGCTACGAAAAGCAAAGGCAGTTTATTACCGATGCGAACCACGAGTTGAAGACCCCGCTGACGCTGATCCTTACCAATCTGGATATTGCGGAGAGTGAATTGGGAAAAAACGAATGGCTGGACGATATCCGTACCGAGGGTTACCGAATGACAGAGCTTGTCAACCGGTTGGTTTCTCTGTCCCGAATGGATGAAGAAGGGCACACGATGCAAAGATCCCAAGTGCCATTAGGAAAGATCGTAGCAGATACGATAGCGGAATTTGAGCCCCTTGCTAAAAGCCGGGGGAAAGTGCTGCTGGCAGCTGTAGATACAGACATTTGTCTGGAGGGAGATGAAACACTGCTGCGGCAGCTGATCGGTATTTTACTGGACAATGCCGTAAAATACTGCGATCCCGCGGGGCAGATCCAGGTCACGCTGGAAAAAGGCAGGCGCATCCAGCTAACGGTAGAAAATACTTATGGGGCAGTCGGAGATGTGGAGCTGCACAGGCTCTTTGACCGCTTCTACCGTGCCGATAAGGCCCGCACCTTTCATGGCGGTTATGGTATTGGCTTGTCTATGGCTAAGTCTATTGTGGAAAAACACAAGGGTGATATTCGTGCATACAGGAAGGATGACACCCATATTGGCTTTGCTGTCACACTGCGCGCATAATGCAGGCACCCCCTAAGTATCTTACTTAGGGGGTGCATTTTTACTCAGATATGGAAGCACTTGCGCAGGTTTTTATAGTCACCGAGGACTAAGATGGTATCGGTGTCACAAAAGCAGGTGTCCGGGGTGACAGACAGCTGCAGCTTTCCGCCGCGCTTGATGCCCAAAATGTTGATGCCGTACTTTTTGCGGATGTCGATCTGACCGACAGTTTTGCCGTCCCAGCTTGGTGGCGGATCCACTTCGAAAATGGCATGCTCGTCGTCCAGAGAGATATAGTCTAAAATGTGATCGGAGGTGAAACGGATGGCTGCCCATTTTGCCAGCTGCTTTTCGGGGTAGACTACTTCGTCCGCACCATTGCGCAGCAGGAACTTTGCCTGCCCGTCCTGCTCGGCCCGGGAGACCACCTTTTTTGCACCCAGCTCCTTGAGAAGATAGGCGGTTTCCAGGGATGCCTGAAAATCACCGGAAATGGTGACGATGCACACATCAAAATCCGGGATGCCCAAGGAGGCAAGAAATTCAGGGTTGGTGCTGTCACCGATCTGACCGCCGGTCACATAGGGCATGGCCTCGTCAAGCCGTGCTTCGTCTTCTTCAATGGCCATCACCTGATGACCGAGGGCATTTAATTCTGTGGCAATATGCTTGCCGAATCGGCCAAGGCCGATGAGAAGAATGGATTTCATAAAATAAACTCCTTGTTAACCGACTGTAATTTTATCTTGGGGAAGCTTGCCAAGCTGCTTTTTATCCGACAGCGTGGCGTAGATCAGGGTCAGACCGCCGATGCGGCCAAGGTACATAAGGATGATCAAAATACACTTAGAGATCGCGCTAAGGCCGGGGGTGATGCCGAGGGTCAGGCCCACGGTGGCAATGGCAGAGACGGTCTCAAACAGGCAGGTCAGAAGCGGCAAACCCTCCACGGCGCTGATGACCATTGCGGCGCTAACAGCCAAGCCTAAATACATAACAAGCAGTGTGGCGGCGGTGGCAACTACATCCTGCGCGATTCGACGTCCGTAGAACTGCACAGAATCCCGTTTGCGGAATACCGCCCAGGCACAGCCCAGCAGCACCGCAAAGGTGGTGGTCTTCATACCGCCGGCGGTAGAGCCGGGAGAGCCGCCAATTAGCATTAACAGGATCATTAAAAACTGACCGGACTGGCTCATATCTCCTAAGTTTGCGGTATTAAAGCCGGCAGTACGGGTGGTGACGGACTGAAAAAGGGAAGCGAGTATGCGCTTGCCCAAGGGCAGCTCCGCAAATTCCAAAAGGAAGAATAGTAGGGCGGGCACAAGGATCAGCCCGCCGGAAACGGCGAGGATCACCTTGCTCTGCATCCGATAACGGCGGAAATGGAACTTGTGGGTGCGGATATCGTCCCAAGTAAGGAAGCCCAAGCCACCGACGGTGATCAGTGCCATCAGGGCGAGATTTACAAGCGGGTTACTGAGATAGCCGGTCATAGAGACATAGGGCATTTCCGTAGTGCCCATCAAGTCGATGCCTGCGTTACAGAAGGCAGAGATAGAGGTGAATACCGACATCCAAATACCCTTTCCCCATCCGAAGTCCCGGATAAAGGCAGGGGCAAGCAGAACTGCGCCCACAGCTTCCACCAAAAGCGTGGTGGTTACAAGAAATTTGGTAAGTCCGGAAATGCCGCCCATTTTGGGGGCTGCCACCGCCTCCTGCATATTCGTTCTCTGGGAAAGCCCTAATTTTCTGCCGGTGAGCATCGTAAAGGACGCGGCAATGGTGATAACGCCGAGGCCACCTACCTGAATTAGGAGCAGAATAACGCAATGTCCAAAGGTAGACCAGTAGGAACCGGTGTCCCGGACCACAAGACCGGTCACGCAGGTGGAGGTAGTGGCGGTAAAGAGGGCATCTAAAAAGGGTGTGACTTGCCCGCTGGAAGAGGAGATAGGCAGCATCAGCAGCAGCGTGCCCACAAGGATCAGTCCGGCAAAGCCAAGGACCATAATTCTTGGTGCGCTGATGGGCTTTTTGCGGGGAATGGGCCTTGCCATAGAAAAAGCTCCTTTTTGGTGAATTTCCCTTATTATATCACATATATTTGGAAAATCCACTGTATTTTTGAAAAAAGGAAGCGGAAAAACCGCTTCCTTTTACCTACTATGCGATTAAATGCGGGCAACGCCGGAGGCCTTGGCGGCTT
>JAZSDE010000003.1:0-5556 GCA_045531015.1 Faecousia sp. | reverse complement strand
AGCGAATGTGCTACAATATCCTCTATACGAAAGATATGCCACAAGGAATATGCAATCGTTTTGTTATGATAACCTTTGGCATTCATATAAGGCATAGCACAAAAATCAGCATCCGACAGTTCATTCCTAAACTGCATAATTAGTTCCATAAGTTTTCCGCGAAGTTCTAATAATGTATCTATACCCATTGCAAAAGTATCTTTTCTCTTAATTTGTAACTGTAAGGTCTTATTCATTTCTGACCATTCTTTATTCAAAAATTAGCACCTCGCTAAATTCAAGTTTATCTAACTGTCTTACAAACAACATCGTAGGGGCGGCAATCTGCCGCCCGCGGGCGACTAATAGTCGCCCCTACATCCAAACGGAAAACAGCTAAGCAAATTGGAATTTACTTTCCCGTTGAGCCGAAGCCTTGGTTTGCGCGGATGGTGTCGGTCAGCTCCTCGGTCTCCACATAGGCAGGAGTCAGCACCGGGGTAATGACCATCTGGGCGATCCGTTCACCGTTTGCGATCGTCTGAGGCTCACTTCCGTGGTTATGAAGCACCACGATGATCTCGCCCCGGTAGTCGCTGTCCACCACACCAACCTTATTGGCAGGGGCAATACCCCGTTTGCAGGCGAGCCCGCTTCGGGCATAGATCAGTCCCGCGCAATGCTCCGGCACTTCCATTGCAATGCCGGTGGGTACGAACACCGTTTCACCGGGGGCAATGGTGATCTCTTTCTCCAAGCAGGCATATAAATCTGCGCCTGCTGCATAGGGTGTACCGTATGTAGGAAGGGTGGCGCCCTCCCGCAGTTTTTTTACGCGAATTTCGCTCATATCTGTCTACCTCAAATATCTTTATTCATATATTTCCGCAAAAAGTCCATAACCCGTTTCCGATAACCGGGCGTATCGAACAGATAACTGATTGCGTGACCGGCCTCTCCTACAAGGAATATCTCCTTTTCGGAGGTACAGGCCGCATAAGCCTCCTCGGTCATCCTACAGGGGACAAAGTCATCTTCCTTTCCGTGAATCAGCAGCACTGGCAGACGGCTTTTCGCTAAACTCTTCCGGGTGTCTCGCTCATAAAGGCTAAAGCCTGCCAGTACCCGGGAAAACAGATCTGCCGCCCATAAAAACGGCCCTGCACCGATATGCACCGTATCCCGGAATACTTTCGCAATGATCTCCTTAGGGGAGGTAAACCCGCAGTCGGCAATAATCCCCTTTACATTCTCAGGAAGCCGCCTGTCCGCCAAATACAGCACCGTAGATGCGCCCATAGAAAGGCCGCTGAGGATCACCGGATGGCCGCCAAAATGCTCGTTATGGAACTGCACCCATCTTTGCATATCCCGGCTTTCCAGCACGCCGAAGGTGATGTATTTCCCCTCGCTGTGGCCGTGACTGCGCTGGTCGATGAGCAGCAAATTCACCCCAAGGTTATGGTACAGCTCATAGATCATTCCAAAGTCCAACAGCTTTGTACTGCGGTAGCCGTGGGCAAGGATCACCGTGCCCTTGGGGTCATCTGCCGGTATCCAATGGGCATGGAGCTTCAGCTTATCGTGGCTGTCTGTCCACACATCCACGACCTTGTGGGCATCCAGCCATTTTTTCGCGGCCTGAATATGCCCCGTATATTTTTCATAGGTGGTATTCTGCAGTGCGACTGCATCCAGCCAATCCGGTTCCGCCCTTCTGCAGCAGGCCATACGGAAGGTATAGCCACCCACTGCCAGAAAAAGTATCACCACAGCCACAGAAGACCACAAAAGCCACATAATTTTACCCCTTGTTCCCCAATCTCTTAAAGAATTTAAAAGACAGCGGCCAAAGGATCCCCGCAACGATCACAATGAGGAAATACCGCACAGCAGAGCCCATTTCTGCGCCCACCAAGCTATTGATCGGTGCTTTCAGTCCACTCTTGACCGCAAGAACCAATACAAAGCCGATGGCAACCTTTAGTATCTGCGCCCACCAAACTGCCTTTACGGCAAAGTGTAACCATTTTTCATCTACGATATACACGATGGCAAAGCCAATGATCGCACCCAAGAATTTATAGGCATTTTTGAGGCCGGATTCATAGTTGTGGGGATCAATGTCTGCCGGGAAGGGGAAATATTCTACATATGCCCAAAAAGCCACGGCGCAAATAATCATTACGCTAAGGATCAAAGGCATCCATTTGTCACCCTTTGCCTCTGTAATGGGCTTCAAAAAGTAGATAAGCAGCACCGCAATCGCTGCCGCCACCGTTACATCCAGCGGCGTATGGACGCCGATGTACATTCTGGAAATGGGCACAAGAATGCAGATGGCCACACACAAATACTTTACGATCTTATTTTTTGTCGTATAGGCAATGCTGCCGAAGGTACCAACTGCCGTCTGGGTGTGACCGCTGGGGAAGCTATAGCCGGTTGCCGCCTCCCGCGCCTGCTCCAAAATGGTAAAATTCTTATCCTGCACCCACGGTCTGGGGATCCGAAACAGGAGCTTCAAAAACTGATTGCCGATCAGTCCTAAAAAACCAACCGCCAGCAGATAATAGCTTCTGCGCTTATCCGAGCACCAAAGGATGGTCAGCGCCGCCACCAAAAACAGCGTCTCCTCGCCAAACCGGGTAACAAGCAGCATAAACTCGTTGAGTACCGGAACGCGAATACTTTCAAACCAATATAGTAGTTCCATATCTATACCTCCTTATGTTTTTCATTATACACAGAATTTACAAAATTGTAAAGTTCTTCCCTTTCCCTGCCCTTGCAAAAATTCACAAATCGGGTATAATAGAGGTAATCAAAGAAAGGAGAAAATCTATGCCTTTTATGTATTATTACGGAATCGACTGGACATATATCGTCCTTGTGCTTCCCTGTGTCATTTTTGCCTTTGTGGCAAGCGCCCGGGTGAACTCTACTTTTAAGCGGTATTCAAACCAGCTGTCGTCGCGGCATATCACCGGCGCAGAAGCTGCCCGGCAGGTACTGCTCAAAAACGGTGTTACCGATGTCCGCATTGAGCGGGTCTCCGGCAATCTGACAGACCATTACGATCCCAAAGCCAATGTAATCCGGCTTTCTGACAGTGTGTACGACAATACCTCTACGGCCGCTATCGGTGTTGCCTGCCACGAAGCCGGTCACGCTGCCCAGTATGCCCATCACTATGCCCCCATCCATCTGCGCGCCGCCATCATTCCGGTAACCAACATCGGCTCTATGCTGGCTATGCCGCTGATCCTCATCGGTCTGCTCTTTACCTCCGAAGCTGCAACCTCTTCCGGCTTCATTTACGCCGGTATCGCCTGCTTTGGACTTTCTGCCGTGTTCCAGCTCATTACCCTGCCGGTAGAATTTAACGCCAGCCGCCGGGCAATGGCCGCCATTAAAGACGGTGGCCTCCTAACCCCGGAGGAACAGACCGGTGCAAGACGGACCCTGACCGCCGCCGCAATGACCTATGTGGCCGCCCTTGCCGTGTCCCTTGCCCAGCTTCTTCGTCTCATCCTCCTCTTCGGCGGCAGAAGAAGAAATGACTAAGCAATTCACAATGATTCCGCACCTAAGCCTCCCCTGTGTAAGGGGAGGTGGGTCGCGAACAGCGACCCGGAGGGGTTGTAGTCTATCGTCAATTAACAATCCCTCAGTCAAAAATCAAAGATTTTTGCCAGCTCCCTTTACACAAGGGAGCCTTTGTTTTGTCTGAATATTTCACCCAAAATCTACCTTTTGTATTGACAACGGAAGCGGTTTTTATTATACTTACCCTTGTGTGAAAAGTATGAAAAGTAGGAATTGGAGGCGATGCTATGGCCGGCGGCAAACACATATACGGCAAAACAAAATCCCGACGGGTTTTCGGCACAGCCAAGGTCGGTGACCGGGGGCAAATCGTGATCCCGAAAGAAGCCCGGGAGCTTTTTAAAATCCGCCCGGGAGATACGCTCCTTATTTTAGGCGAAGAGGAAACGGGACTGATCGTTTCCCGTCCGGAAGTGCTGAGCGATATTGCAAATAAAATGTTTGATTCAATGAAAACAGAGGAGAAATAACCGTGGAACAGTTTTTAGAAATGTATAAAGACCTTGGTGTGAGCTGTCAGGTCTATGAATATGGTGAAAAGACACTCAAAAGCTTAGAGGAACGATTCGCCGCCATCGATAAGATCGCAGAGTATAACCAAGGCAAGGTTATTGCCGCCATGCAGAAAAACCGGGTCTCTGCCGCCTGCTTTGCCGGCACCACCGGCTACGGCTACGACGATATGGGTCGTGACAACTTGGAGCGGGTCTACGCAGACGTGTTCCACACGGAAGCCGCGCTGGTACGTCCCCAGATCACCTGCGGCACCCACGCGCTGACAGTTGCCCTGTCTGCCAATCTCCTGCCCGGAGATGAGCTTCTGTCCCCTGTGGGTCTCCCCTACGATACCCTGCAGGAAGTCATCGGCATCCGGGAAAGCCCCTGCTCTCTGAAAGAATACGGTGTTTCCTACCGGCAGGTAGACCTGCTTTCTGACGGCACTTTTAACTATGACGGCATCCGCGCCGCAATTAACGAAAAAACCAAACTGATCACCATCCAGCGCTCCAAGGGCTATGCCACCCGGCCCACCTTCTCCGTCACCCAGATCGGCGAGCTGATCGCCTTTGTAAAAAGCATCAAGCCGGATGTGCTTGTGATGGTGGATAACTGCTACGGCGAATTTGTAGAGACCATTGAGCCCTCCGATGTGGGCGCAGATATGGTAGTTGGCTCTCTCATCAAAAACCCCGGCGGCGGTCTTGCCCCCATTGGCGGCTATATCTGCGGTACAAAGAAATGTGTAGACCGCTGCGCTTACCGGCTTACCGCCCCCGGCCTCGGTCAGGAGGTTGGCGCAAACTTGGGACTTATGACCTCTCTTTACCAAGGCTTCTTCCTTGCGCCCACAGTGGTGGCAGGTGCAGAAAAGGGCGCGATCTTTGCTGCCAATCTCTATGAGCCCTTGGGCTTTAAGTGCGTTCCCAACGCCACCGAAAGCCGCCACGACATTATTCAGGCGGTAGAGCTGGGCAGCGAAAAAGCTATGGTTGCATTCTGCGCCGGTATTCAGGGCGCAGCGCCGGTAGATGCCTTCGCAACACCGCTGCCGTGGGATATGCCCGGCTATAACGATAAAGTGATTATGGCCGCCGGTGCATTTATCCAGGGCTCCTCCATCGAGCTGTCCGCTGACGGCCCCATCCGTCCCCCCTATGCGGTCTACTTCCAAGGTGGTCTTACTTGGTATCACGCCAAATTGGGCATCTTAAAGAGCCTGCAGGAAATGGTAAATGCAGGCCTTGTAGCGCTATAAAATAGAAAGAAGGAAACAAATATGAATTGGCTGTTTTTTTCCATTGCAACCGCCCTTTTATGGGGCACCGCAGAGCTTTTTTATAAAAAAGGCGCGCTGCCCGGAGAAAAATATTCCCACCTGAAGATCTGTGTATGGGTCGGTATCGTTATGGGCGCCCACGCCATTTTCACCCTGCTGACGCAGGATATTCACTACAACCCTATGAATAT
>JAZSDE010000065.1:0-6079 GCA_045531015.1 Faecousia sp. | reverse complement strand
ACCTAGGGAAGACAAGCACCTATTGCAACTCCTTGGCTCACAGCACGACATGGCTCCGATCCGACTTTGGCTTCGCAGGCACCGGTGAGGACCACGTTCTCCTGGTTCAGGTAGTTACCTGCCATGGGGATGCCGTGACGCATGGTGACTAAGTCGGAGGCCAAGCGGTCTTAGGAAGACAAGCAACTATTGCAACTCCTTGGCTCAC
The DNA here is from genome assembly GCA_045531015.1 of Faecousia sp. GTDB lineage: Bacteria > Bacillota > Clostridia > Oscillospirales > Oscillospiraceae > Faecousia. The sequence goes on along the minus strand of JAZSDE010000065.1, from coordinate 5,871 downwards.
AGAACGACATGGCTTCGATCCGACTTCATGGTTACGGTTCTTAAAGTTTTCAATGGCCATCTTCACGATCGCCTTTGCGCTGACGTCAGCAGTCTCCGCAGAGAACTGAATGAACTCAGAGTCAGGAATACGGGCAACGGGAGAAGTGGTGATAAACTTGGTGTGGAAGCACTTACTGAGGGGACCCAGTGCGGGGAAGATGCACTGCACGTCCACGACGATGGCTTCACAAGCGCCGGTGAGAACAACGTTCTCCTGGTTCAGGTAGTTACCTGCCATGGGGATACCGTGACGCATGGTAACTTCGTTGGAAGTACAGCAAACACCGGAAACGGTGATACCCTTTGCACCCATGCTCTTTGCGTATGCGATCATCTCGGGATCGTTAGCAAAGTAAACGATCATCTCAGAAAGAGAGGGATCGTGGCCGTGGACAACGATGTTAACATTGTCCTTCTCCATAACGCCGATGTTCGCCTCGGTGTCGATGGGGCGAGGAGTGCCGAACATAACGTCGGAGAACTCGGTACCCATCATAGAGCCGCCCCAGCCGTCGGAAAGGCCTGCGCGGAGGGACTGACGGATCAGCGCCTCAGCCAGAGAGGAGCAACCCATATGGGTCATATGCATAGACTGGGAAACTTCCCGGTCGATGGCGCGGGGAGTGATCTCCGCAGCTGCCCACAGATCCTTCGTATGCTGAGGGGGACGCTCTGCAAACTTCTGGGTGCCGAAAGGCTTGCCGTATTCCAGCAGACCGACCTCAGCCATCTCATGCGCCAGATCGTAAATGTCCTTGCCCTCGGTCTCAACGCCCCATTCCTTTGCGATGCGGATCAGCTTCTCAGGGTCTTTTACCTGATAGTTGCCGCCTTCGCGGGTCTGGTGCAGCGTGTGCATAATTTCACGGCCGTGGTCGGAGTGCGTAGCCGCACCGCCGGCGGTGAAGATCAGATAGTTACGTGCAACGATGCCGTGCACATCACAGCCACAGATACCTCTGGGGCTCTTGGGGGTGATACGGCAGGGACCCATAGAGCAGATACGGCAGCAGGTGCCTGCTTCGCCGAAACCGCAGTGGGGTGTCTGGTCCTTGACGCGCTTCTGCCAGGTGTCGGCACCGACCTTGTTTGCAGTCTCCAGCAACGCATTGGTGGCAGCTTCCATCTCTTCGACAGTCGTTGTGAATGCCCAATCCTTCAATGTGATTTCCTCCTGTATTTTAAATTCTCGTACTTGTGCAAGGATATAGTAAGTACATAGTATATCAGTTTTATTCTAACGCCAATTAATCGAAAAGTCAATTGTCATTTGCCCATAAAAAGCCACTTTTCGCAAATCCCCCTCCCGGGGATACAAAAAGTGAAGAGAGAAAAGTGAAAAGAGAAAAGTTGAGGTGTCCGCAAAGCGGACGGATTTATAAATACCCCTTCGAAAGTAGGTGTAGGGGCGACCATCGGTCGTCCGGCAGCAGACCCCTCGATTTCGCATCGGTTTGCGGCGAAAAGACAACATTTCTTTGCGCGGACGGGCAATGCCCGCCCCTACGACATTGACTGGGAATGTGGCAGGCAATCAGAATGGTTGACAACCCTTTTCTAAAGGCATATAATAAATATATTGTTACCGATTGCGGAGTTTGGGCAAAAAGAACGGTCTCAGAGGCTGAGACTGTTTCTTGGCACCAAAGGCAATGGGCGTATCCGTGGCAGAGGAGAAAAATGCCGCAAAGAGCGTTTGCATTGCATAGGGTCTTAAAAGACGCATCACTTCTTCCCGCAGTCGTCAAATACTTAGAAAGAAGTGATCATTTTGGCAAAAATCAAAGAATTTCTGGGGAGGAAAGACATTGTCTTTTCCGCAAGGCGCTACGGCATCGATGCCCTCGGCGCAATGGCGCAGGGACTTTTCTGCTCCCTGCTGGTAGGTACCATCGTTAAGACCCTGGGACAGCAGCTCGGTCTACAGTTTCTTGTAGATGTTGGCGACTTTGCCTCAGCAATGTCCGGTGCGGCAATGGCCATTGCCATTGGCTATGCCCTGAAAGCGCCGGCATTGGCGCTTTTCTCGCTGGCAACGGTAGGCTATGCCGCCAATTCCCTTGGCGGTGCAGGCGGCCCGCTGGCAGTATTGCTCATCGCCATCGTTGCGGCAGAATTTGGCAAAGCCGTCTCTAAAGAGACAAAAATCGACATTTTGGTAACCCCCATCGTCACTATCTTAGTTGGCGTCGGCCTCGCGGCACTGATCGCAAAGCCCATCGGTGAGGCCGCACTGGCCGTGGGCAGCTTTATCAAGCAGGCAACGGTACTGCAGCCCTTCCTTATGGGCATCATCGTATCTGTCTCGGTGGGCATTGCTCTGACACTCCCCATTTCCTCTGCTGCTATCTGCCACGCATTTTTACTGACCGGTCTTGCAGGCGGTGCGGCGGTTGCCGGCTGCTGTGCCCAAATGGTAGGCTTTGCCGTTATGAGCTTCCGGGAAAACCGCTGGGGTGGCTTGGTCGCCCAAGGCATCGGCACCAGTATGCTCCAAATGCCCAACATTGTAAAAAACCCAAGAATCTGGATCCCCCCTATCTTAGCTTCTGCTATCACCGGTCCTTTGGCCACCTGCCTTTTTAAGTTAGAGATGAACGGCGCGCCGGTGTCTGCCGGTATGGGCACCTGCGGCTTTGTGGGACAGATCGGTGTCATCACCGGCTGGGCAGACAAGACCGTCACCGCAATGGACTGGATAGGCCTTGTGCTGATCTGTTTCGTACTCCCCGCCGTCCTCACCTGGCTTATCTCCTTACCGCTGCGCAAATGGGGTTGGATTAAAGAGAACGATCTAAAGTTGGACTTATAAAAAAGAGGAGGCTGCGTGCCTCCTCTTTTTGCGGAATAAATTTGACATCCGGCAGTTGGAATGGTAGAATGTTAAAGATAAACATACTTTGGAGGAAACGGTATGCAATACCTGTTTATGCTTTTATTTGCGGGTGCCATTGTTGGCCTCGATCAGTGGACGAAATTTTTGGTAGTGGAAAACATTCCCCTTTTCGGCCATATGGACGCGATCCCCGGTCTTTTCAGTCTTACATATACCCAAAATACCGGCGGCGCCTGGTCTATGATGGAGGGTATGATCTGGCTGTTTGCGCTGATTTTTATTCTCTTCACCATTGGTATTGTTTGGGAATTTATGACCAAAAAGTTAGGTCTTACCACCTTTGAGCGTTGGTGCGTGGTTGCCATCTTCGGCGGCGGTCTTGGCAATATGATCGACCGTCTGCGCTTAGGCTATGTGGTGGATATGATCCGACTGGATTTTATGAATTTCCCCATCTTCAATGTGGCCGACTGCTTTATTACCTGCGGCTGTATCGCACTGATGGTACATCTTGTATTTTTCAACAAAAAGTTTTGGAAGGACAATAAATGATACTGATTGCCGATTTGGACGGTGAGCGGCTGGACGCTTTTTTAGCCCGTGCCGTGGAAAATTTAAGCCGCAGCGGCGCCCAAAAGCTGATTGAAAACGGCTGTGTACGCCTCGGCGGTAAGCCGGCTAAGAAAAACGACCGATTGACTGTGGGGCAAGAGATCTCCCTCACCGTTCCCGAGCCCAAGGAAACAGATATTGCCCCCCGGGAAATGAAGCTGGACATCGTTTATGAGGACGAGGACTTGCTGGTGATCAACAAGCCCAAGGGTCTTGTTGTCCACCCGGCAGCAGGTCATCAGGACGACACCTTGGTAAATGGTTTGATGTTTGCACTCGGTGATCAGCTTTCCGGCATTAACGGCGAGCTGCGCCCCGGCATCGTTCACCGCATCGACAAAGACACCTCCGGTCTGTTGGCTGTGGCAAAAAACGACCATGCCCATATTATGTTGGCTTCTCAGCTGAAGGATCACACTATGGCGCGGACCTACGAAGCGGTTGTCTGCGGCAATATGAAAGAGGACAGCGGCACGGTAGATGCACCTATCTCCCGCCACCCTACCGACCGAAAGAAAATGTGCATTGCCGCCCGGGATGGCAGAAACGCCGTCACCCATTGGGAGGTAATAAAGCGCTACCGGGGCTATACCCATATCCGCTGCCACTTGGAGACCGGACGTACCCATCAAATTCGCGTCCATATGGCATCCATCGGTCACCCTATCGTGGGCGACAGTGTTTACGGACGGAAAAAGCCGGAGCTGGGGCAAAGCAGCCAGGTGCTCCACGCAGGTATTCTCTGCTTCCGTCACCCCCGGGACCAGCGCCCGGTGATCGTAAGCGCAGAGCTTCCTGAATATTTTAGGAACGTTTTGGACATTTTAGAAAAGCGGTTCTCTTTGGAGCTGTAAAGAAAGGACTATGCATTTGTTTTCTGATGTTTTACTGACGGTGGATTTTGACCGTACGCTAACCGGTATGGACGGAAAGATCCCTGAGAGAAATTTAGAAGCCATAAAATATTTTATGGAAAACGGCGGCACCTTTACCATCAATACCGGCCGAAGCACCAACACGATGCGCGCCCATATGGACGTACCGGTGAACGCTCCCCTGCTTCTCTATAACGGCAGCGCCGCCTGGGAAAATGGGCAGCTTGTAAACGAAAGAGAGATCGACCTGCCCGTTTGGGAAACGCTGGACAAAATGCATACGCTGTTTCCGGACCTGACCATCGAAGTGCAGGCAGTAGATACCCACTATTTTATCTATTACACCCCCGGCGCCATCTCCTACTACGAAAACATGGGCTGGGATTATAAGATCGCCCAGCACGGACAGGATATGGGCCCCTTCCTGAAATTCACCCTATTCGCAGACTCCTGCACCAACACAGTCTCCGGTCTGTATATGGGAACGGAGGAGGAATTTACCTATTTTGATCGGCTCGAGGAAACACTAAATCAGCTTTACGGTGACAAAATCGATGCTTTCCGGGCAGCCAGCAAGCTGGTGGATGTCCACGCTAAGGGCGTCTCCAAGCTCCGGGCGGCCAGAGATCTGCAGGCGCGTTTAGGGAAGAATATCCTTGTGTGCGTAGGCGATGCAGAGAACGACCTGACCATGCTTCAGGGCGCAGACTATGCCTTCTGCCCGGCGGACGGTGTGGTGGCAGACCGTTTTTCCAATGTGTGTCCCTGCGACGGGGGTGCAGTCGCAGATGTGATTTACGAAAAAATCCCGGACATTCTGCAAAGAAAGCCTTGACATGGCGGGTTTATTATGCTAAAATCCTATGGCTGAACAGGATTTGCGGGTGTAGTTCAATGGTAGAACACCAGCCTTCCAAGCTGGATACGCGGGTCCGATTCCCGTCACCCGCTCCATAGATGCGCCAGTAGCTCAGCTGGATAGAGCAACTGCCTTCTAAGCAGTAGGTCGGGGGTTCGAGTCCCTCCTGGCGTGCCAGAAAAACCGACAAGTCGGTTTTTCAGTTATATTCGCCTTGCGGCGAGTTATATTGCTTCGCAGTGATATTATGTAACGCATAGTGATATTGGGCTTCGCCCAGTTTTGGTGGCGAATATAATATAACTTTTTGTGATAACAGAAAATATAACGATTTCGTAAGAAATCATATCACTTTTGCCATTAGGCAAAAATATCACTCCAAATATGGTGGGTGTAGTTCAATTGGCAGAGCACCGGATTGTGGTTCCGGGCGTTGTGGGTTCGAGTCCCATTACCCACCCCAGAAAAGAGAAAGTCGTCCCAAACGGGACGGCTTTTTCGTTTCTATTTTGGTCGTAATGGGACTCGAAGACCTAAAATGCAATATGCCGGTGGCATATTGCTGACACCAGTGCAAACACTGGTGGCTACCTTGATTGATGAGTCCCATTACCCACCCCAGAAAAGAGAAAGTCGTCCCAAACGGGA
>JAZSDE010000044.1:0-11245 GCA_045531015.1 Faecousia sp. | reverse complement strand
TTCTTGTCTACTTTACTCCTCGCTATAAGCTATTATTTTTCCCCCGGCATAGCCGGGGGTTGTCTTTGGTACAACCAAAAACGCGCCCCGACAGATTCATTGCACGATCTGTCGGGGTGTTTTATTATCCAAAAAAGTTTTTCAGCGCTTCTATGTATTTTTCGCCTGCTACCGGGTAGGCAAGACCGTGGTCAGCACCCGGTACGGTATAGAGCATTTTCTTACCAGGGCAAATCTCGTACATTTTACGGCTCATATCGCAGGGCACAAATCCGTCCTTTTCACCGTGAACAAAGATCACCGGCACCTTGGCGTTTGGAAGCGCCCGGAGCGAATCGGTCTCCTCTAAATCAAAACCGCCGTACAGTCGGGCAGCCAGCCGGACAAAGGGATAGGACAGCTTAGGCGGCAGTTTCATATCCTCCTTAATCACCTTGCAAATGATCTCCTTAGGAGAGGTATAGCCGCAATCTGACAGTATGCCGATCACATTGGGCGGCAGTTTCTCCCCGGCTGACATAGCAACCGTTGCGCCGCCCATAGAAATACCGGTGAGCAAAATCTGCACATTCGCTCCAAAGCGAGAAAGCATAAAGTCGATCCACGCCAAACAGTCCCGCCGCTCGTTGATACCAAAGGAGATCACATTGCCGTCACTGCCGCCGCTTGCCCGCTGATCCACAAGCAGCGCATTATGTCCACAGGCAAAGCTCCGCTGAATGCCACCGCACAGATCCCGATGGGCGTTGCCACGGTATCCGTGGAACATCAGCTCGATGGGCGCGCCGGGGAATTTCTCGTAGTACTTTCCTTTAAGCGTCAGTCCGTCAAAGCTCTTTATGGTAAAAGATTCATAAGAAAAGGTCTTTACTTCATTTTGCCAGCCGTACATCATGTCGTGAAAGGGCTCGTATTCCTTTCCCGGCGGCACGATACGCAGGGCATTTTCCCTCTTTTCCTTATCGGAGATGTAAAAAGCCATCCGAAAGCACACATAAGCCACCCCGAGCACTGCTAAAATCAGTAGTCCAGCGATGCCCAATATCCACCAAAATATTTCCATTTTCCCACTTCCTACTAAGCTTAGAATATATTTCAGTATAGCACCCTTCGACATTTTTCGCAATCCGCTATTGCTTTTTTTCAAAAATCCTTTACATTTGCTCCCTCATTGCGGTGCAGAAATGCTGGCCTCCGCCGGTGTGGAGCTCGTTTGCACAGAGTGCTGTATATGCGCAGCTCGGGCAAACCCTTACTTCCGTATAAAGCCAAGACCCGACAGAAAACTGCCGGGTCTTTTTTACCGCTGACTGGGGCCGCCGCAGTCCTCGTCATATAAAAGATCTTCCAAATCCACAGTGGGATCACTACCGCTTTGCATCTCGCACCTCCTTAAGCCAAGGGGAGTCGAACACCGACAGCCCCACAGCAGTTCTTTTGGTTGTATTTTTCCTTATCTTCCTTGCCTTGCGTCTTTGAGGCTGCGTCATCTGCGCAAAAATCCACAGCAAAACTCCTTGCTGTGGGGTGCTGTGCAGTTTTGAGATAGCAGCTTTTCGTCAAGACAAGTAAAATCACGAAGGGAATATCCGTCCGATATTTCCGAGGGATTTTCCGCAGTATTGACGGAAAGCCGCAGCTCAAAACCTGTCGGGGTTCGATTTCCCTCGGCTTAAAGCTCTCCTGACAGTATATGCGCCTTCCCTTGAAAAAATCGCCTGTTTTTGTTGACAGAAAAACATTTTTTGGGTACAATACAAACGCACTATTCGCCCGTATAGTTCAACGGATAGAATAAGGTCCTCCTAAGACTTAGATATAGGTTCGATTCCTATTACGGGTGCCATAGCCGAGGTGCAAAATCTGCGAGCCGTTTGGCTCGCAGATTTTTCTTTATTTTGATCCTATTTTGCCTTTTTTATCGTTGGTCAATCCAGCTATATAATCAAGGCTGACCTTATAGTACTTTGCCAAAGTAATAACATGATGGAAAGGGATCTCTCTTTCTCCTCGTTCCCATCTACTATATTGCGTCTGACTTGTTTCAAGCAATTTTGCAATTGTTTCCTGTTTGAGATCTGCATCTTCTCTAAGGTCGGCAATGCGTTGATATTTCATAAGTACCCATCTCCTTTTGAGAAAATATAACATAAAACCGATTGGTACTATTGACAATAACACCAAACGGTGTTATTTTAATATCAACTCTATGAAAGGTTGCAATTGTAATGGAAAACCAAATCTGTCAAAATTGTAAATTTTTTCGCCGGCATTATGGATTGGATGATAAAAGCTTTTTTCGTTTGCATTGCGGGCATTGTGTCCATTCGCGCGCAAGAAACAGAAAACCCGATCAAAAGGCTTGTGCGGAATTTGAGCCGGGGGAAGACAAAGAAAAGGCCTTTGCTTCCAAGCAATACCTATCCAAGGTAATTCTTGAATGGATCACAAAGTTAGAGATTTTCCCGGAACTCCGGGAGGAAGATGTACCGTAAAAAACGGCTGGAGCAAGTCCCCGCCCTACATTCTTTCTGGTAATACGCCGTAGGGAATGGATTTATCCATTCCACAAAGGTGCTGTGCAGAAACGCGGAATGCATAAATCCATTCCCTACGACTGCTTACGATGGTGCGTTGCAGGAATCGCCGCTTGCTTTTTCTTTTATTTCGGATATACTATAAATATTCACGCGCGAAAGGAGGCACGCTATGCCCTGGCGTTATATTCAGGTAGATACTACTGACCCGGCGTTTAATCTTGCGCTGGAGGAATATGTCTTCGAAAGCCTCTCCAAGGATTATAACTATTTTATCCTGTGGCAAAATGCCTCCACGGTGGTGGTAGGCCGCCATCAGAATACCTTTAACGAGGTAAACGAAAGCTTTATTCGGGAGAATAATATTATGGTCGTCCGTCGGCTTTCCGGCGGCGGCGCGGTGTATCACGATTTGGGTAATTTGAATTTCACCTTTATTCAGGATGCTGCCGGTAAAGAGCCGGATTTAGGTCTTTTTTGCCGCCTGGTAGCCCAGGCTATCCGCACTTTAGGCGCGGAAGCGGAGGTCAACGGCAGAAACGACATTACTGTCGATGGTCTTAAATTCTCCGGCAATGCCCAGTATGTGAAAAACGGACGGGTCATGCACCACGGCACCCTGCTTTTCGACTCCCAATTGGAGATTGCCGCAAAAGCCCTCCGTCCTGACCCGGAAAAGATCAAAGCAAAAGGTGTGGCCTCTGTGCGAAGCCGCATCACCAACCTAAAGCCGCTGCTGCCCGAGGGAACTACCTTGGAAAATTTCCGGGATGCTCTTTTGAAAGCTCTCTTTGAAAACGAGCAGATGGAAGTCTACACACTCAGCGAAGCTGACCTTGCCGCCATCACCGCCCTGAAAGAAAGCCGTTATGGCACTTGGGCGTGGAATTGGGGCGCATCTCCTGCCTGCGATATGACCCTTTCCAGGCGCGTGGAAGGCTGTGGACGGCTCAGCTTCCAGTTCCGGGTAGAAAAAGGCTTCATCACCGATGCTATGCTCTACGGTGACTTTTTCTCCGCAGGTGATCCCCAGCTCCTTGCCCGCAGCTTTATTGGTTACCCCGCCACCCCCGACGGCTTCCGGGAGGCTGCAGAAAAAGCAGATGTTTCCCCGATTCTGGGGCTGACCACCGAGGCGCCTCTGAATATACTTCTTAAGTAGCGCAGCAAAAACCTCCCTCTGACGAGGGAGGTGGATTCGCCGCAGGCGAAGACGGAGGGAGAGAAAAACTACCCCTCAGTCTCGCTAACGCTCGCCAGCTCCCCTGACAAGGGGAGCCTTTTTCATTTAGAAACAAAATTTCTCTATTGCCTGCGCGACACCGCTTTCATCGCAATTACCGGTCACATATTTCGCTGCCGCCTTGGCTTCCGGGGCGGCATTTTCCATTGCTACGGAAATGCCCGCTAACTTCAGCATCGTAATGTCATTGAGCCCATCACCAAGGGTCATTACATTTTCCATCGTGCAGCCCAAATGCTGACATAGCTTTTGAAGCGCGCCGCCCTTGTGGGCGTTTTTCTCGTTGATCTCCCCATTGTAAGGAAGCGCCGTGCTGATAGCCACACCGTCAAACCGCGTCTTTAGATCCTCCAAAAGAAACGCCCGCAAGGCCTGATCTCTGGTGCAAAACTGAACCTTCTGCACACCCTGCTTCTGCTCCAGCAAATAGGCTTTCAGCTCCGGGACAGGATGCCGGGTTTTGGCATAAATTTCCGCAAAATAGGCACTTGCCAGATAATTCTCCACCTTATCCAAAAGCGCCTTTGTCATATAACCGCCGCCATTTTGATAGCAGTCATACACCACGTCAAAGCCGTCCAAATAGGCCATAACTTCCACGGCTTTTTCATAAGGAAGCTCACTTTTGGCAATAACCCGGTCATTTTTTACGTCATAGACCTCCGCGCCATTGACGGTGATGGCGTAATGGACAAAGGGCAGCGCCCGCACTGCCTCCGGGATGATCTTATAAATACGCCCGGTGGCAGGTACGATCTCAATCCCCGCATCTGCCGCTCTTTGGAGCGCCGCCCGGTTTTCCTCGGATAACCGCTTTTCTGAATCTAAAAGTGTTCCGTCCAAATCCATTGCAATTATCTTTATTTTTTCCATGCGTAGCACCTCAGCGCATTCACAGTCGCCAAAATCATCACGCCCACATCGCCGAACACTGCGATCCACAGCATATTGGAAATGCCCACCGCGCCCAAGAGCATAATGAGCATCTTGGCAGCAAGGGAGAAAATAATATTCTGCCGCACAATGTTCATTGTCCTTTTCGCAAACGCGATGGCTGCCGGAATTTTCTCCAAATTATCATCCATCAGCACCACACCGGCAGATTCGATAGCCGCATCACTGCCGATGCCGCCCATAGCGATACCCACGTGACCGCGGGCGAGAATAGGCGCGTCGTTGATGCCGTCGCCAATCACCGCTACGTGCCGGCCGGATGCCATTTTGCCTTCCAAAACCGTCACCTTGTCCTGAGGCAAAAGCTGGGCGCAGATTTCCTCAATACCAATGGTCTGACCCACCCGATCTGCAATGTCCTGCCGGTCACCGGTCAGCATTACCGTCTCGATCCGCTCGGTTTTCAGTAGATAGACCGCCTCTTTCGCCTCCGGGCGAATTTCATCCCGGACGGTGATGTAGCCCAAATAGTTCTCTTCCCGGGCGATATGGACCGCTGTACCTGCGATCCGAAGCTGAGGAATTTCAATGCCCAAGCCCTCCAAAAAACGGCGGGAGCCCGCATAGCAGAGCTTGCCGTCTAAGTAGCCGGAAATACCGCCGCCGGCCATTTCCTGCACATTTTCTGCGGTTTTTTCACCCAATGCAGCCAAGCACCGGGCAATGGGATGGTTCGAGTGCTTTTCCAGCGCCGCCGCAACGGTCTGCAGCTCCTCCCGAGAAATCTCCATTGGGCAGACCTCAGCGGGCAGAAATACGCCCTTGGTCAGTGTGCCGGTCTTATCGAAGGCCACCGTATTGACCCGTGCAAGGGCCTCCAGCGCGTCTGCGCCCTTAATGAGCACGCCCCGCCGAGCCGCGCCGCCAATGCCGCCTACAAAGCTCAGCGGCACAGAAACCACCAGCGCACAGGGGCAAGACACTACCAAAAATACCAGTGCCCGACGGAGCCAGCCGCTAAGATCTCCCACAAAAATCGGCGGGATCAAAGTGAGCATTACCACAATAACCACCACACAAAAAATATACCACCGGGAAAAACGGGTGATAAACCGCTCGGATTTTGCTTTTTTCTCCTCTGCATGCTCCACAAGCTCTAAAATTTTTGCCACCGTGCTGCCGCTATAGAGGCTCTCCGTGCGAATATAAAGCACACCGGACTGGTTGACACCACCGCTGAGAACACGGCTTCCCGTCTCCACATATAGAGGTACACTTTCGCCGGTCAAGGCAGAATTATCAATATTAGAGGAGCCTCCCACCACCGTGCCGTCCAGCGGAATCCGGGCGCCGGGACGGACAATGATGGTCTCGCCTACTGCCACATCCTCAGGCGAGACGGTATATTCCTCCCCATCCCGGATGACGGTGGCATATTCAGGCCGCAGGGACATAAGGCTCTTGATCGCGCTTCGGCTCTTACCCACTGCGATCGTCTGGAAGGTCTCGCCGACCTGATAAAACAGCATAACCGCAACAGCCTCCGGGTACTCCCCGATACAAAATGCGCCAATGCTGGCAATAGACATCAGAAACTGCTCGTCAAAGACCCGACCCTTGCAGATATTTCGGAACGCCGCCCAAAGAATATCCCAGCCGATCACACCGTAGGACACCAAAAAGCAAATCCCCCGGGCAATGCCGCTCAGGAAAAGACCCACCGCGAAGAAAAGGGCAGATACGCCGATTCTGAGCAATATCCATTTGTCTAATTTCTGCTCACCCCGGAGCTTCTTTTCACAGCAGGCGCAGCCACCCTCCCCGTGGTGGTGATGGTCGTGGCCGCAGTGACATTCGTGTTCGTGTTCGTGCTTATGTTCGTGGCAATCGCAGTGCGTATGCCCGTGTTCGTGACAATGGCAATGTTCGTGTTCGTGCTGATGCGCCATATTTACTCCTCCATCAGATGGGCAAAGCCCACCGCAACCAACTCCCGGACGTGGTCATCGTCCAGCATATAATAAATCGTCCGACCCTCCCGGCGGCTTGTGATCAGCTTTGCCTGCCGCAGCTTTTTCAGCTGATGGGAGATGGCAGACTGCTCCATCTCTAAAAGCTCCGCAATGGCACACACGCATAGATCCGAAAGGGAAAGCGCATATAGGATCTTCATACGTGTGCCGTCCCCAAAGGACTTAAACAGCTCTGTGAGCCTGTGCAGACTGTCCTCGGTGGGCATTTGCGCCTGCAACTGGGTCAGCGTTTCTGTATGATCGTGCTTCATAACTGCTCCTTATATGATTTTTTGTTCATATGAATAACCGTTCACATATTAGCATGCTTTTTCCGGTTTGTCAAGCCTTTTCTCGTTGACATCGAATGGGTAATAAAATATACTATGCATAAGTGACGATAAAAGGGGTTTATTGCTATGATAAAAGCCAATTTCCACACCCATTCCACCTTCTCCGACGGTGCAAACACCCCGGAGGAAATGGTGCGTGCCGCCATCTCCTTGGGGATGACCGCGCTCGGCTTTTCCGACCACTCCCCCATCGGGGAAGAATGCAGCGGCACCTCCGGGATGGCTCTTGAGGACGAAAGCGCCTATCAGCAGGAGATCCTGCGTTTGAAAGAAGTATATGCCGCCCGGCTGCCCATTTATCTCGGTATTGAGCAGGACAGCAATTCCCCCCGTGCTGCCTATCCCTACGACTATATTATTGGCTCGATCCACGGCATTTGGGCGGAGGGGCAGTACCGGGCGGTGGACTGCAATGAGCAGGCAATGCTGGAAACCGTGCAAAAATTCTTCGGCGGCGACCACTACGCCTATGCGGAGCAGTATTTCCGGGCAGTAGCGGAGACCGCAAATAAATTTGACCCCACCTTTTTCGGCCATATTGACTTAGTTGCCAAGTATAACGAGGGCGGCAAGTACTTTGACGAAAGCCACCCCCGCTACCGGAAAGCTGCGCTGGAGGCGGTGGAGGCTTTGCTCCCCACTGGAAAGCCCTTTGAGATCAACACCGGCGCCATCAGCCGCCGCTGCCGCATTACCCCCTACCCCGCGCCCTTTATTTTAAAAGAAATTCACGCCCTGGGCGGCAAGATCATCCTCTCCGGCGACAGCCACAGCGCAGAGAGTCTGCTGTGCGCCTACGATCTGGCCACGGAGCTGGCGAAATCCTGCGGCTTTACTGCCGCTTTTGTCCTCTCCCCGGAGGGTTTACAGGAAGAGAAACTATAATGTAGGGCGGGGGCTTGCTCCCGCCGCCGACAACGGAAATGTTCGTTCAAATTCGGTGATAAATATGGAAAATATGCTACCAAAAAGAAAGCATCCTCGCCTATCAGATTACGATTACAGTACCGCCGGTGCCTATTTCATTACCATTTGCACCCAAAACAGGAAGCAGATATTGTCGAAAATATCCGTAGGGACACCCGTCCTCGGGTGTCCGCAAGAACCCGGTGTGGAATTATTACCCCACGGAAAGGTTGCAGATAAATATATTCGACAGATACACACATTCTATGAACATATATCAGTAGACAAATATGTGATTATGCCGGATCACATACACTTATTGGTGCGGGTCAGCGGACACCCCGGGAGGGGTGTCCCTACGAGGACATCTGCGATTGCGCAGTTTGTTGGTACATTTAAGCGATATTGCAACAAAGAATACGGCAGGAACATATGGCAGTCCCGTTATTATGACCACGTCGTTCGCAATCAGGAGGATTACAACGAAATAGCAGAATATATCATCAACAACCCAAAGAAATGGGAGCTGGATAAATTATATTCCAAGGATTAATTAAATTACATAGCGACGACGAAAAAAAGGCAAAAAAGGCGATTTTTTTGGTGAAAAGGACTTGCAAAAAATAACAAATTATGTATAATTATTTTATTAGTGGCAAAGTACCCTTTGGCGCGCCTACAGCGCACCGTTGTTGGTACCCGCAAAACTGTAAATTTAGCGCCAAAAAAGGCGCTATCAAATGATTTTATGGAGGTAGAATCAAAATGAAAAGAAACTTGTTCGCAATACTCCTTGCCCTGACCTTAGTGGTCGCGCTGGCATTCGTCGTCGCGCCTACTGCAAAGGCGGCTAATGTAATCACTGTGGAGCAGCTTCCTGAAGTGATTGAAACTAACGATCTGATCCTTGACCTAAAAGGCCAGGAAGTTGAGGTTAATGTCGCTGAGGGTTACACTCTTTCCGTCATTAATACTGCCATCCGTGAAAAAGACGGTGTCATCTCCAATGCAGGTAAGCTGACTAATATTGGCAGCGGTAGCATTGCCACTGTTGCTCAGGACCCTACCAGCAAGGTACGTTTCCTCGCAGTGGGCGCTGACAAAGTCTACACCGTCTATCCCTTTAGCTTAATGCTTTCTCAGCAAGGCATTAACACGCTGGCAAAGAATCCAGACGAGGGAAAAGAATCTGAAATTGAGCCCGCCGCTTGCATCCGTGTTTCCTTTATGGCATTTAGCCCCCTGTTTGATAAAATTGAAGAATACGGTTTTATCGTTGACGACAAAGAATATCCCGCCGAAGAAAAATTCAACAAGAATGTTACCGATCTCTACGCTGACCTGCTCGGCTCTTTAAGAGGTGCAATGGACGAAGACAATGCCAAGATTGACACCGCTAAGCCTGTTCAGGGATATATAAAGATCGCTGGTCAAAGAGTCACTACCGCTCTTCTTAATTTTACCCCCCGCGATATTTTGAAAGGAATCAACAAGGACGCAACAATTAACCACACCCCCGCTCAGGAAGAGAGAATTGTTGCGCTTTTTGACGATTCCAACTATGGCCGTGTAAAGAACATCCTGACTCGCTTTAGAACAGAAAAAAAAGATGCTGAACTTAGCTTTAGCACCACAGATAATCGTCTCTCTCAGGATAACAGCAAGCAGGTTTGGTCTCAGAATGGCATTGTCTTTACCAATAATAAAGCAAGCTCCACTACCAATGTGGCTAACTATTCTAATCCCGTCCGTCTCTACAAGAGCTCCGAAATTGTTGTTGAAGCATCGGGTATGACCAAGATTGTATTTAATTGCGCAAGCAATTATGTTTTATCTCTTCCCGAAAGTGCAAATTATGAAGCTACCACAACCGACACTACTGTTACCGTTGAGTTTAGCGAAGCTGTCGATAGTTTTACTGCTACTATGGCCGCTCAGACTCGTTTCAACTCCATCGTAGTAACCGCGCTTCTCCCCGGCGAGTGCGATCACCACGGAGGTACCGCTACCTGCACCGAGCCTGCCGTCTGCATTGACTGCGACCAGTACCACGGCGAATTGGTAGAACATGACTACAACGAAGAAACCCACCTTTGCACCTCCTGCGGTACCAAGGATCCCGACCATGCTTTTGAAATGTCCATCTCCGAAGCTCTTGATGCAGCCAATGGTCAGAGTTTAATCGTGTCTGGCACTGTCTCTGGCTTCTATGAAACTTGGAGTTCTTACGGTAACTGCTCACCGTATATTAGTGACGGCAACGGCAACACCATTCTTGTTTTCAGAACCACTGAACAGGTCGGTATCGGTGATAAGGTCACAGTTACAGGTAAGATTACTGTATATAACAGCATCAACCAGATTGCGCAAGGTAGTACTTTGGTAATCGATGAAAAGCATGTATGCTCTGACTATACTGAAGCAACCTGTACTAAGTTGGCTGCCTGTGTTGTTTGCGGTGCAACCAAGGGCGAATTGGCCGAACACAATATTGTCGATGGCGCATGTACTAATGATGGTTGTTCTTATACAGAAGGTAACGAAGGCGGCGATACCGCCGAGCCCACTACCGTTACTGTTACTATGTCTGCTCTTGGTTGGACAAACGAAAGCAAGTACACCTCTCTTGCAATGGACGACAACATTAGTGTAAACCTTACTGGTGGCACTAATACCGGTAAATTCTATACAAGCGGTAATAACTGGAGATTGTATCAGACTGAAAGTGCAAAGCTCACCATTTCAGCTGCAAACGGCAAAACAATCACAAGCGTAAAGATTACCTTCACCGTTAGCAATAGTGGCCAGCTTAAACAGGGTAGCACGGTAATCACATCTGGTTCTGTTGTTAATGTTAATGCTGACACCATAGAGTTTAATGTCGGCGGTACTGCCAGCAAACAAAATGGTCAGGTAAGAATTACAGCTATCGAAGTAATCTACCAGTAATTAATCTACTGTAATACACTTCTCCCCGGGCTTCTTTCGAAGCCCGGGGGTTTTCTTTGGTGTGTGCCGAGCCTCCACTGTAGGGGAGGTGTCAGCCGAACAGGCTGACGGAGGTGTTTGCGGATAATATAACGCGCAAAACGGCTCCCTCTGACGAGGGAGCTGGCAGAAATCAAAGATTTCTGACTGAGGGAGAGAATAACTACCCCTCAGTCACGCTGCTCGCGTGACAGCTCCCCTGACAAGGGGAGCCATCTCCGCGGGTTCGAAAGAACCCCGGGGGTTTTCTTTGTCGCCGTGCCTCGGCGCAGACCTCCATACAACACCGTAGGGAATGCATTTATGCATTCC
>JAZSDE010000132.1:0-4043 GCA_045531015.1 Faecousia sp. | reverse complement strand
CCCTCGCCGACCGCTGCCACTCGCTCAGGTCGCTCCTCCCGCCACTGGCGGCGCTCCCATCGCCCCCCTTTTCGGCGCACCCAAAAATCCAGATACCCAATCGGGTATCCTCTTTTTTATTGCTTAAAGAAAGCCACCAATATGTTGAAAACTAATAACGTCTATGCTATAATGCCTTATACTACGACATTTGCGAGGCACACCTTATGAAGATCGCTATTATGGGCTACAGCGGGTCAGGGAAATCTACCTTGGCACGAAAGCTGGCGCAGATGCATAATATCCCCGTTCTCCATTTCGATGCGGTGCAGTTTTTGCCCGGTTGGGAGATTCGCAGTCAGGAAGAAAAGGCAAAAATGACCGAGGAATTTATGAATTGCAACACTTCTTGGGTTATTGACGGCAACTATTCCAAGTTAAGCTTTGACCGCCGGGTGGAGGAAGCAGACGAAATCTTGATACTGCTCTTTAACCGCTTTTCCTGCCTGCTTCGCGCATATCGCCGATCCCGCGTCTATGCAGGCAAGACCCGCCCGGATATGGGGGAGGGGTGCAAGGAGAAATTTGACATTGAATTTATGAAATGGATCCTCTGGAAAGGCCGCAGCAAAAAGACGCGGGATCTTTATCAAAGCGTAATGGAAAGATACAGACCTAAGGTCACCGTAATTAAAAATCAAAAGCAATTAGATCAGTTTGTCCGATCCAAAGGACTTTGAAAGGGAAGAGAGATATGAAGCTGACAATTGAGGACCTGCAGGCGTACCTTTTAGACCACTACGGCGGCCGCGCCACGGAGCAGGGTATGTTTATGAAGCTGGTAGAGGAGATCGGTGAAGTTGCTGAGGTACTCAATAAGCGGGCAGGCCGGAAAGCTACCGATGAGACTGACCTGCAAACCGAGCTTGGTACAGAGCTTGCGGATATGATCCACTATATCGTCGCCATTGCCGCTATTAACAACATCGACCTTGCAACCATCATCGTGGAAAAGGACAAGAAGGCCTCTGTCAAATATAACCACAGGACAAATCTTGAAAACTTTCTTGAAAATCGCTGATTTGACGCCCCTGATTAGGTTATCGGGGGCGTTCTTGACAAAGAGGGTTTTTGGGTGCTAAAATATAAAAAAACATTTGTTAGGTCGTGAGCATTTTATGGCATATAAACTTACGGATAAAAGGAGCATACGGCTGCTGACAGTTCTCTCTTGGATGATCTATTTTTCCAGCTATATTACGCGGCTGAATTTTGGTGCGATTTTGGTGGAGTTTATCCGATCCGAGGGTATTATGAAATCCGCTGCCTCTGCCATTACCACCGCGCTGTTCGTTACCTACGGTGCAGGACAGCTCATCAGCGGCTTTTTGGGAGACCGGGTATCGCCCCGGCTTTTGATTTTTGGCGGCTTGCTTGTGGCATCTGCCTGTAATATCGTTATGCCATTGGTGTCGCCCTCTATTCCTGCGATGGCGGTGGTTTGGGGCATTAACGGCATCGCTCAGGCAATGATGTGGCCGCCTCTTGTGAAGATCTGCGCCAGCGCGCTGAGCACCGAGGATTATAACCGTCTCATACCTGTGATTTCCACAAGCAGCGCGGCTGCCACCATTGCGGTCTATTTGTTCTCTCCGCTGATTATCGAAATATCCGGCTGGCAGCAGGTGTTTTATGTGGCGGCCTTTTTCGCCACAGCTGCTGCGTTTATATGGTTTGTTGCCGCAACCCCGCTTTTGCGGAATGTATCCTTTGTCTCTTCCCAAAAGAAGAGGATAGTTCCTGAAAATGAGGAAAAGGGGAACAAGGCAGTGTGGAAGCTGCTGCCTGTTATCCTGCTTAGCATTGCCATTCTCGGCATCCTGAAAGACGGCATTACCACTTGGATGCCAACCTTCATTTCTGAGACATTTAAGGTGGAAAGCACCGTCTCTATTTTGACCGGAGTGGCAATTCCCGCAACCCATATGCTCATCGGACTTTCCTCCTACCGGGTGCTAAAGGGAATGAAACGGGATGTTTTTGCGGCGATTTCTGTGTATTTTGCGATCACAGCCGGATTTTTCCTGCTGCTTTGGTGTTCAGGCACGAATTCTATGCTCCTTTCCACACTGTTTATAGCATTGGGCAGTGGCGGCCTTCACGGTATCAACTCCCTTCAAACCTTCTATTTGCCTGAGCTTTTGGGCGGCTCAGGTAAGATCTCCTTCTATGCAGGTCTTATTAATTCTGCAACCTATGTGGGAAGCGCCCTATCTACCTATCTTTTTGCGGTGATCTCCGAAATGCACGGCTGGAATACTACCGTTATTTCTTGGGTGGTTTTCGCTGTGGCAGGCTTGCTTCTTACGATGCTTTGTATGCTCTCTCTCCGCAAAAAAGGCAATGCAGGCAGAGTGTAAGATGGAAAAGATATTTAAAGCGTTGCCCGGGGCACTGCTGCCGTGGTATCGGGAAAACAAGAGGGAATTGCCTTGGCGTGAAGATAAAGAGCCATACCATATTTGGTTGTCGGAAATAATGCTCCAGCAGACCCGTGTGGAGGCTGTGCGTGGCTACTACGCCCGCTTTTTAGAAGCGCTGCCCAGCATTGCTGATCTTGCAGATGCAGATGGTGAGCTACTTCACAAGCTGTGGGAAGGACTTGGCTATTACAGCCGTGTCCGCAACCTGAAAAAGGCGGCAAATGTTATCGTAAAAGAATATTACGGTGTATTTCCGCAGGATCATTCAAAGGTACTGTCTCTGCCGGGCATCGGCCCCTATACCGCCGGCGCTGTCTGCTCTATTGCCTTTAACCAGCCCACACCGGCAGTAGACGGAAATGTCCTGCGTGTCGTGGCGCGGCTGACGGATGACGATACACCTGCCGATACTCCTCAATACCGCAAGCAGGTAGCACAGCACCTTTCTGCTGTATATCCGGCGGAAGCCGGGGACTTTACCCAAGCCCTTATGGAGCTTGGGGCAACGATTTGTGGCCCAAACCGGGAGCCTGACTGTAAAATATGTCCTTGCTGTTCTTTTTGTAAAGGGCAGTATCGGGCAAGCGAGCTTCCCAAACGGTCGCCCAAACGCCCCCGAAAAGAAGAGGAACGTACCGTATTTATCGTTACCTGCGGAGAGCGGATCGCCCTGACAAAGCGACCGGATAAGGGTCTGCTTGCCGGGCTGTGGCAATTCCCTGACGTGATGGGAAACTTCTCAGGGCAGCCGGCCGTTGACCGGGCAGGGGAGTTGGGCTTCTCTGTCAGCAACCTCCTATATGAAGTGGAAAAGACCCATATATTTACCCATATTACGTGGAGAATGCGTGGTGTTTATTTGCGGGCTTCTGCCTGTACTGAGGGCTATGAATGGCTCTCTGCTGAGGAAATCCACACTAAGGCCGCGCTTCCAACAGCCTATCGGCAATTTTTCGAGGAAATAAGATGAGAGAGGTGCACTTTGCATCTCTCTTTTCTTCGTTTTGGTTGACTTTATTTCCCTTGACGGGTATAATAATCTTGTGAAAATATGTAGATATTGGCAGGTATGGGAATATGGCAAAGAATATTAAGGAAGAATACGGTAACGAGAGTATCTCGATGCTGAAGGACGAGGAGCGAGTACGTAAGCGCCCCGCCGTTATCTTTGGCTCCGACGATTTGGAGGGCTGTAAGCACGCGGTGTTTGAGATCCTCTCCAACGCCATCGACGAAGCCCGAGAGGGACACGGCGATACCATTATCGTCACCCGCTACGAGGACCTTTCTGTGGAAGTAGAGGACTTTGGCCGCGGCTGTCCTGTGGACTATAATGAAAAGGAAAAGCGCTATAACTGGGAACTGGTATTTTGTGAGATGTATGCCGGCGGCAAGTATGACGTAGGCGGCAAGAATTATGAGTACTCCTTAGGCCTTAACGGCCTTGGTTCCTGCGCCACCCAGTATTCTTCCAGTTATATGGATGTGACCGTCTGGCGCGACGGCTTTGAATATGAGCTCCACTTCCGCAAGGGTGAACCTGTTGGAAGTCGGATCGTAGCCATGTCGTTCTGTGAGCCA
>JAZSDE010000063.1:0-10401 GCA_045531015.1 Faecousia sp. | reverse complement strand
GTAGCCCGTAAATGAAATGCGGTCGGCAAACCATTCGGGGCCCCTTTAGGGGCAATCGTCTGTAAAAAGCCCTTCTAGGGCTAAATCAAGCCCCCGGCTTAGCCGGGGGTTATGACTTTTATAGAAATTCTTGCAATATTTATTTTTCAGTGTTATAGTTGTTTTATTACATAGGAAAGAAGATGAGGAAATGAAGCGGTTTACAGTCTTACTTCTGGTCATCAGTATGCTTTTCTCCTTTGGTGCCTGCGGTGAAAAGGCGACAAAATACACTGTGACCTTTGAGACAAATGGTGGCAGCGCCATCCCGTCTGCGACGGTGGGGGAGGGTCAGCCGGTCAGTGAGCCGACCCAGCCTACGAAGGAGAGGATGTTCTTTGCCGGTTGGTTCCGGGATGCGGAGCTGACGAACACTTACGATTTCTCCGCCCCTGTGACGGAGGATCTCACGCTGTATGCGAAGTGGACGAAATATGAGGGCTCTGTATCTGCGGACAGCGCTCCGGTAGATACTTATCTTATTTCCTACTTGAAGATTGAGGGCGATACCGTATCGGCCGCTGTCAGCGCACCGGCTGACTGTAAGCTTCTTGTGCGCTTTATCGACGAGGAGATCTATTTCAGCGACAGCTACCCGGAAAATAAAGCATATCTCTCAAACGGTAATATGCAGGCTACCTGCACAGTTGCTTCCGGTGCGGATATGGAGACGGTAAGCGCGAAGCTTAGCGGTGCGCTTCCCCAGTACTATGTTGCGGAGGCGGTGCTGACAAATGACAGCGGCAAGGAGCTGTGCAGCCCCTGCTCTGCCATCGACCATACGGCGCGCTATGCTGCCTTCGAAAGCACCACGATCCACGCCTTTGGCCCGGAAGATACCGTTGTACAGTTTACTGACTCCGAGACGGACAATTTTGGCGTTCTTTCCGGAGATGTGATCACCCTGCAGGCAGAGAGTTTCACCTGCGATGATGAAGGCTATATCTACGAGATCATCAGCCCGTCCCAAACGGTAAAGGTCGGGGACAAGGTATTGCTCAGCGACGGAGAGAATTTTGCTCTCATCGCGGTCGGTGCCATTTCGAAAGGCAATACGCTGACGATCACGGCCGCTGAGGATGACATATCCTTAGATGATTTCTATCAGTTCCTGAAGGTGGATCAGAATATCGTCTCCTCTGTGCAGGAGGATGATAAGGTCAGCCTCAGTAGCGGTCCTGACCTGCTGCGCGGGCAGATCCGCAAAGCCAAAAACGGCGTATCTTCCAATAAGACCATAAAGCTGAAGCTGGATAAGATCGATATTGACTTTTTGTCCTACAGCGTAGACGGCACGATTTCCGGTGAAATTGGCGCAAAGCTGCTGATACAACGGGATGTGAAGGGGTTTGGTAGAAACTATTTCCGTTGTGAGTTCACATATACTGTCGATATGGATGCGAAGCTCACTATTGAGGATAAACCCAACACAGACAATGCATGGGAAGAGATGGAGCTGTCGCTGGGTAAGGTGGCGATTCCCTTTGGCATGCCGGGTCTTAACGCTTTTGCGGAGATTCGGGCACGGGTGGCATTGTGTACTGAGGGAGGTATGGAGCTGCAGGGCGGCTTCAAGACAACTCAGGGCTTCCATTATAGCAGCAAGGACAGTTATCAGGTGATTGATCAGAAGCGGTCTTACTGGACAATGTCCTGCGAGGGCTTTGGAGAGGTGGAATTCGGTCCGTTGCCGGTTGTGGGTGTGGAATACCTCGGTGGTGCCCTTTCCTGCGAGCTGGATTCCTTTATCGGTGTTAGCGCCAAAGGCGAAGTCAGTGAGCCGGAGCATACAGGCGATACGATCCACGCCTGCAACCGCTGTGCAGGGGGTGTGCTCTATAGCATCTACTCTACCGATGCGGTTATGGAGTATGACATATTTGGGTCCCTTTCCGGCAGACCTATTGACAATAACATCGTCTACAACGAAGAATACCTGTGCGATTTCTTCGTTTCCCTTAACAATGACCCTGACAGTATGTTCGGTGGTAAAATAAAGTTTGGCACGGGTGTATGCCCCAACTGGATCACAAACACCGTTGCCACGGAACCTACGATCACCGAGCCTTCCACAACTCCGCCTACTACGCCCCCGGCAACACAGCCACCCACGGAGCCTTCCACAACTCCGCCCACTGCGCCGCCTACAGAGCCGTCTACGGAAACACCTTTTACCGGAAGTGGTGTAATTGATTTTAGCAATGTAGAAAATCGTGTTTCTTATAGCACTAAGCAGCAGGTTTGGAAGCAGGACGGCATTACCCTTGTGAATGATAAGTGGCACTCCAATACGGATATTAGAGATTCCGTAAATCCGGTCCGATTCTACACCGGTTCAAAGGTTACCGTTTCTGCGCCTGGCATAAGAACGCTTGTATTTACCTGTTACAACGAGAGATTTGCCAATGAGCTGGTTAGTTCCATTGCTTTTACCGAACAATTTGTTGTCTACGAAGAAAATAATGTGGTTACAGTGGCATTTGTAACGCCTGTGGATAGCTTTACGATCTCTGATTTAATGCACAACATTCGTGTAAACTCTCTAAAGGCTACAAATCAAATAACCGAACCGCCGACTACCGAGCCTCCCACAGAGCCACCTACCGAGCCGCCCACATCGGAACCGTCAATAACTGGATCAGAAGGACTTGTATATGAGCTTAGCACTGATAAGACTTACTATACAGTTGCTGGAATTGGTACCTGCAAAGATAAAAAGATTGTAATCCCCAAAACCTACAAGGGATTACCTGTGACCAGTATTGGTAGTGATGCATTCTATAATTGTACCAGTCTTACCAGTATCACAATCCTGAACAGCGTGACCAGCATTAGTAGTTATGCCTTCAGTTGCTGTACAAGCCTTACCGATATCACCATCCCGAACAGCGTGACCAGTATTGGTGAGGGCGCGTTCAATAAGTGCACCAGACTTACCGATATCACCATCCCGAACAGCGTGATTAGTATTGGTAATCGTGCGTTCTATAATTGCACCAGCCTTACCGGTATCATCATCCCGAACAGCGTGACCAGCATCGGTGATAGTGTGTTCTATTTGTGCACCAGCCTCACCGGTATCACAATTCCGAATAGCGTGACCAGTATTGGAGATAATGCGTTCTATGGCTGCGATAGCCTTGCCAGTGTCACAATTCCGAATAGCGTGACCAGCATTGATGGTGCTACGTTCTGTGCCTGCCGTAGCCTTACCAGTGTCACCATCCCGAACAGCGTGACCAGTATTGGTGGTGCCGCGTTCTCTGGCTGCCGTAGCCTTGTCAGGATTACCTATACAGGAAGTGTTGCCCAGTGGAGGGCGGTTTCCAAGGCCTCTGGTTGGAGTTCTTCGACAGGTGAGTATGTCATCCACTGCACCGATGGGCAGGTCGCGAAGTACGGTACGGTTACCTACAAGTAAATACCCATAAAGCAAAAAGGAGAGCGGTTGCTCTCCTTTTTCGATAGTGCATCGCAGGAGATTGGACCTAAAAAAATAACTCCCTCGGGACGAATAGTTCCGAGGGAGTCGTTGATTTATTCAATACTTTGGAAGTGGTTTTTCTTACTGAAGTAAGCCAGCGCATATTCCGTAAAGGCCATTACCATAAATATGAGATCCACCACCGCGATGATCTCTACCTGCCGGACGGTCATAGCCGGGAAGACCACCATAGCGATCAGGCTGAGGAACAGCACGGTTGTGCAGATCTTGCCGGTGATCAGCGCACCCTTTAGGATCTTGCCTTTCCGGTAGAGCCAGTAGGCTGCGATAAGCTGGAAGGACTCCTTGACCACAAACAGAGCGATCACGTAAAACAGAACCTGGTACCGCATAGCAAGGCAGACGATGAGTGTAAACTGGGTCGCTTTATCTGCAATGGGGTCTAAGACCTTGCCAACCGTGGTGATTAAATTAAAATGCCGGGCGATCTTTCCGTCGATCATATCTGTCAGGCAGGAAACCGCAAGAATTGCGCCTGCGATGTAGTAATCTGTGCTGTTTTTTGCGTTCAGGTAGATCACCACATAGACCGGGATCAGTAAGAGTCTGAAAAGGCTCAGCAGATTCGGGACGGTAAGTATTTCTTTTTTCCAATCCTTTATGAGTCTCATAGCTGCATCCTCCAGGGTACATTAACTCCATTATTATATGCCTTTATTTTCCGCAATTCAAGTATATTTTTGAAAAAAAACCAAACTTTACAAAAATTTCCTATTTATCTGGGTTGGCTGTGTTATGGTGCGCACTGAGGGTGAATTGCTTGGATAGATTTTTGAAGGTACTCCGGTCTAAATCTCCGGTTTCCGGCAGGGCGTTCAGTCTTTGGAATGCCCGGAGTGCTTCAGCTGTTTCCCTGTCCAGGATGCCGGTATGGTTTGGCTCGGGGATGGTCAGGTGGCTCCCGGAGAGCCAGATCAGCATACTTTGGGTCAGGTAGATGTAGGGGCCGCTTTCCCCAAGACGGAAAACCTGCCCCGGTTCAAATAGAATTTCAATCGGCTCAGTCTTTCCGACGTTTACAATGGCAATGTCATAAACTTCCGCAATTTTCTCCCAAGTTGCCTGATCGGTCACGCCGCTGACCGGTAGATCATAATACCGCTGGAAAGCGGCAACGGCACTCATAGTGGCTGGGCCATAGATGCCGTCCGGAATGACAGCGGGAATATAGCCGCCATCTTTTGCGATGACCCGGAGCATTGTTTGGAGAGACCGAACGCTTTGACCTACGAAGGATTCACCGGGCTTCATCGTACCACCTCCTGACGGACTGGGTCTTGGGTGCCCATACTAAGATCTCGGCCGGGGAATTGTGTAAGGGTCGGCGTTCTTGCATGCTGCTGCCGGTTTCCGTTCCCACTGCCGTTTCTTGTGCGGGCAAGGGCGGGAACAGCTTGCGCGCTGCTTGCCGGGAAGGTCTCACCGCTGCGCAGTGTGGCGTTTTCAATACCTGCATACTGCTCATAAATCGCATCCCAGGTTGCCGGATCTACAATGCCGGTCTCCGGCAGACCGAATCGACGTTGGGCGGCAAAGACGGCATCCCGGGTATTGTTGCCGAAGATGCCATCCACAGAAAGTGGTGGGAGGCCCGAGATATACTCCGAAAGGACGGAGAGCCAGTATTGCAGTAGACGCACCTTATCGCCGGAATCACCCACCTGTAAGCCATTAGGGCTGCTCCAGTTGATGGCGTAAAACTGCTGTCCCTGACTGCGAAGCTCAGACAGTTCTGTAACTGCGGTGTAAAGACGGACGATAGAATACCAGGTGGCCGGGCCAACGATGCCGTCAGGCGTCAGATTGAAGATCTGCTGGAATGCACGGACGGAAGCTTCTGTCCGGCTGCCGAAGATACCGTCTACATTGGCGATCTTTGGGATCGCCGGATAGTTTTGGGCAATTCGGTTAAGAGCGACCTGCAAAACCACCACATTTGGTCCTGAGCTGCCCCGCTGTATGGGTGTGCCGGGATAAGAGTTCATAAGCCCCCGTACCGGCGCGTTTGGGACGATCTCCACATTGCCGTAATAGCTGCGAAGAATTTGGTCATAGGAATAGCCTTGCCGGGCGAGATTTTCGCTGCCCCATTGACTGAGACCTTCACAGGTAACCGTAGTGCCGTTGCAGAACTTTGCGGCCAGCGGCTCCACAAAGCCGGGTCTGCGGAGATAGTCATTAAAGATCTCATCTACAAGCCGGGAGATATTTTGGAAGTAGCTTCTTCCGTTTACAAAGGCCTGATCGTAGGCAGTGTTGTTTGTGATGTCGAAGCTGTACCCCCGGCTGCGATAGAATTCGGTATAGACACGGTTTAGAACAAAGGATACAATGGCGAGGATATTGGCACGTAGGGCGTCCTCATCCCAAGTGGGGTATATTTCACTGGAGGCTACATTTTTCACATAGTCTGCAAACGGGACAGTCACATTGGCAGCACTGGAGGCGGGAGAGCCTAAATGTACAGTGATGTTTTCAGGAACATAGGGCGTTACGACTGGCATAAGCGCCTCCTTTATAGGTTTTGGGACGGTGTTTGGAAGGTTTCGGACTTGTTCCAGCTATCGGGGTATTCCGAAAGCGGGATCATTTCCAAATCCTGATCCGTCACCGTATCGGCAAAGACCTGCAAATTTTCAATAAATATTTCCTCGTAATCCTCACTTCTTGCATATAGGTTAACAGTGGTAAAGGGAATCACCCCGGTGTTGGGATTTAAGCTGGCGGCGCGGTCGGGGACTTCTACGGAAATCGGTTCATCTAATTGACCGCTTCGGTTGGTTAGACGCATAGCGATGGCAGAGCCGCCCGCGTCTGTAACGGTAATAGCCACATCCTGCAGTGGAATCCGGGCGTTACTGACATAGGCGTTTACCTGGATTTGACCTTGTGCGCTCAGAAGATCACACTCCTTTCTTCTTTTTATGCTATGCGCCCCGGAAAAAAGTGTGCAGGGGTCACACGAACCCCTGCATTTGCGTAATATTGTCTGTCTCACAGTCTAATAGCTTTTGGGAAATTGCACAGATGCGGCCGGTGGTCTCCGGGTAGCGGTGCAAGTTTTTGAGTGTCTTGATGCTTCCCTTGGTGTTCCCCTGGATCATCATTGCCGCAATTGTGGCATCGGGATCCTTGCCGGAAACGCGCATTCGGGTGCTCATCCGCGCCATCCCCTTGACAGCAGGATTGAGGTTTTTGACCTGCCATTGCCGCTCATCTGCAATACGAAGGGCTTCCTTTTCGATTTGGTCATACTCTTTCTTTTGGTCGCGCAGTGCCTGTCGCAGCTCGGGCTGGCGGGTAAATTCCAGCACCGCTTCAATGCCAAGCTGTCCCATCTGCGTGGTTTTAATCACGGAATTTAATACATCTTTACCTGTTTTCATTTTATCACCCCTTGTAACATTCCCGCCGGACAGGAAAATTATGCACAAATTATTCTGCGTTTAATAGAATGTATTACGAAAGGAAAGGGATGGATATGTGTGCAATCGCAGGAATGGTAGGAATACCCATCATCGGTACGGACAAAATGCTGGGAACGATGGCGCGGCGAGGCCCGGACGGGCAAGGCCGCTTTCAGGAGGGGCAATGCTGCCTGCTCCACAGCCGTCTTGCGATCATCGATCCTGCAGGCGGCGCCCAGCCGATGACCTTTGCCTGGGGAAATGAAAAATATACCATCGTATATAACGGTGAACTATATAATACGGAGGAAATTCGCAGCCGACTAACCGCACTTGGACACAGGTTTCAAGGCCATTCCGATACGGAGGTGCTGCTGCATGCCTATGCTCAGTGGGGCGAGGACGCATTAACTGTCTTAAACGGCATTTTTGCATTTGCGGTTTGGGAGCACCACACAAAGAGGCTCTTTCTTGCCCGGGATCGGATCGGAGTCAAGCCGCTGTTTTATGCACTCCATAAAGACGGCATATTATTTGCTTCGGAGATAAAGACAATCCTTGCATATCCTGAGACGGAGGCAGCATTAGATGCGCAGGGCGCAGCAGAGCTTTTGCTCCTTGGCCCCGGACGGATGCCGGGCAGCGGTGTGCTGCGTGGAATTCTTGAGCTGGAGCCGGGCTGCTGCGGTGTCTTTGAAAACGGAAAATGGCTGTGGAAGCAATACTGGTCTTTGAAAGACCGCACCCACGAGGAGAGCTTTGAGGAGACAGCGCAGCACGTGCGCCATTTGCTGACCGATTCCATTCGGCGGCAAATGGTGTCCGATGTGCCCATCGGGTGCTTTTTGTCCGGCGGACTGGATTCCAGCCTCATTTCCGCAGTTTGCGCCAGCGAGATGGCCAAGAGGGGAGAGCGCCTTCATACATTTTCCCTGGATTACGAAAACAACCGTAAATTCTTCGTTCCCGGGAAATTCCAGCCCAATACAGACACCGACTTTATTCCCATTATGGAAGATGCGCTGGATGTCATTCCCCACAGAACTGTTCTCACGCCGGAAATCTTGGTGGATACCTTGGAGGAAGCCACGGTCGCCCGTGACTTGCCGGGGATGGCAGATGTGGATTTCTCTCTTTTGGCGTTTTGCAGGGAGATACGAAGCGTTGTAAAGGTCGCCCTGTCCGGGGAGTGCGCGGATGAGATATTCGGCGGCTATCCTTGGTACCGCGATCCCGAGGTGCGGGCGCGCAGCGGCTTCCCATGGGCGCAAAACACCAAGGAACGGTCGTCATTCCTCTCTCCCGAAATCCGGGCAGAAATCGACCCGGAGGCCTTTGTGCGGGATATATATCAGTCAACAATCAATGCCTGCGATATCCTGCCAGGCACGCTTCCCCAAGAGCGAAGAATGAAAGAAATGGTAAACCTGAACCACCGCTGGTTTATGCAGACCCTCCTTGACCGGAAAGACCGGATGAGTATGTACTGCGGTCTTGAGGTGCGTGTGCCGTTCTGCGATTATCGAATTGCCGAATATATGTACGCCGTGCCCTGGTCATATAAAGACCACAACGGCTATGAAAAGGGACTTTTGCGTCACGCCATGCAGGGAATCCTCCCGGACGAGATCCTATGGCGCAAGAAAAGCCCCTATCCCAAGACCCACGATCCCCGATATGGGGAGATGGTAGCAGGTCTTCTCCGGGAGGTACTCTGCGATCCATCCGCGCCAATATTTCAAATCGTCGATAAACAGGCGTTGGAGGGGCTATTAAGTGCCGAATATGTGTGGCCCTGGTATGGACAGCTGATGAAAACGCCCCAAACCATTGCCTATATGCTGCAGCTGAATTTCTGGCTTAAACACTATAACATTTCCATTATTTGATTTTCTCACAAAAACAAAAGTTTTTTATGGAAAGACTATTGACTTATTTGACTGGATATGCTATAAATCTCTCATATATAAACCGTTGATGCGGGAGTAAAGTCGGTTATGCTTTCACAGAGAGTCCGGGGTGCTGAGAGCCGGGCAAAACACAGATCGGCAAATGGGCCGCGGAGGGTGCAGGGAAAGGGAGAGACCTCAGTATCTGCAACGCGAAGGTATGCGTCAGTTACCGGGGATATGTTGGTATCCCGCAAAGGGTACGGCTACGGCTGTAAATCAAGGTGGCACCGCGGATCTATGTATTCGTCCTTGACAGAATTTACGTCTGTCAAGGATTTTTCTTTTTCAGGCGGTACATTAGGAGGCAATTATGGAAGGAAGATTTGGTATTCACGGCGGTCAGTATGTGCCGGAGAGCCTGATGGGCGCACTGAAGGAACTGGAGGATGCCTACAATTTTTATAAGAATGACCCGGCGTTCAATGAGGAGCTGACCCGCCTTTTTAATGATTATGCAGGACGGCCTTCCCGACTGTACTTTGCAAAGAAGCTGACCCGGGAGCTGGGCGGCGCGAAGATCTACTTAAAGCGGGAAGATATGAATCATACAGGTGCCCATAAGATCAACAATGTGCTTGGTCAGGCGCTTCTTGCCAAAAAAATGGGCAAGACCCATCTCATCGCCGAAACGGGTGCGGGGCAGCACGGTGTGGCATCGGCCACTGCTGCCGCGCTGATGGATATGGAATGTACGGTCTATATGGGACAGGAGGACATCGAACGGCAGGCGTTGAACGTCTATAAGATGCAGCTCCTTGGCGCAAAGGTGATCTCTGTCACCAGTGGCACAGGTACGCTCAAGGACGCCGTTTCGGAAGCAATGTGCGCTTGGGGTCGGTGCGTAAAGGATACCCATTACTGCCTTGGCTCTTCCGTTGGCCCTCATCCGTTCCCGGTGATCGTTCGCGATTTGCAAGCGGTTATTTCCAAGGAGATCAAGGAACAGATCATAGCGGCAGAGGGACGGCTTCCCGATGTGGTTATGGCCTGCGTAGGCGGCGGCTCCAATGCCATCGGCACATTCTACAACTTTATTGACGAGCCCGGCGTGCAGCTCATCGGCTGCGAAGCTGCAGGGCGCGGTGTGGACACCTTGGAAACAGCAGCCACGATCAGCACCGGCGATGTGGGCATTTTCCACGGTATGAAGTCCTATTTCTGCCAAAATGAGGACGGTCAGATCGCGCCGGTTTACTCCATTTCCGCTGGCCTCGACTATCCCGGCATCGGCCCGGAGCACGCAGGCCTTTACGATTCCGGCCGCGCCCAATACGTCCCTGTGACCGACGATGAGGCGGTGGAGGCCTTTGCATACCTCTCCCGGACGGAGGGTATCATCCCAGCCATCGAATCTGCCCATGCCGTTGCCCACGCAATGAAAATCGCACCCACAATGAGTAAGGATAAAATTATTGTCATCACCCTTTCCGGCCGCGGTGATAAGGACTGCGCTGCTATCGCAAGATATAAGGGAAGTCGGAGGCCAAGCGGTCTTAGG
>JAZSDE010000116.1:0-28365 GCA_045531015.1 Faecousia sp. | reverse complement strand
GCCCTATGCCATGTCGGTCATCGTTTCTCGGGCCATCCCGGAGATCGACGGCTTCAAGCCCTCCCACCGGAAGCTCCTGTATACCATGTACAAGATGGGCCTGCTCTCCGGCGGCAGGACCAAGTCCGCCAACATCGTGGGTCAGACTATGAAGCTCAACCCCCATGGCGATGCGGCCATCTATGAAACAATGGTGCGCCTTGCTCGTGGCAATGAGTCACTGCTGCACCCCTTCGTGGACTCCAAGGGTAACTTTGGTAAGGTCTACTCCCGGGATATGGCCTATGCGGCCTCCCGTTACACGGAAGCAAAGTTAGACCCCATCTGCGCCGAGCTTTTCCGGGACATTGACTCTGATACGGTGGATATGGTGGATAACTACGATGCCAGTCAAAAAGAACCCAGTTTGCTGCCCACCACATTCCCCAACGTCTTGGTCTCTGCCAATCAGGGTATCGCTGTCGGTATGGCAAGCAATATCTGTTCCTTTAACTTAGCGGAAGTCTGTAACACCGCTATTGCCCTTATCAATGACCCGGAGCACGATGTGCTGCAGACTCTGCCCGGCCCGGATTTTTCTACCGGTGCGCAGCTGCTCTTTGACGAAGCAGCCACCCGGGAGATTTACCAAACCGGCCGCGGCAGCTTTAAGCTCCGGGCAAAATGGCACTATGTAAAAGACGGCAACCTGATTGAAATCACCGAAATTCCCTATACGACTACCAGTGAAGCCATCCTCGACAAGGTTAACGAGCTTATCACCACCGGCAAGATCAAGGAAATCGCCGATATGCGTGACGAGACCGATCTGGAGGGCTTAAAGCTGACCATCGACCTGCGTCGGGGCGTAGAGCCCGAAAAACTGATGCAAAAGCTGTTCCGGCTGACCCCTCTGCAGGACAGCTTCTCCTGTAACTTCAATATCCTCATCGCCGGTATGCCCCGGGTTATGGGTATCAGCGAAATTTTGGAGGAGTGGACGGCTTGGCGTATCGAGTGTGTCCGCCGCCGTATCTATTACCAAATTCAGAAAAAGGAAGAGCGCCTCCACCTGCTCAAAGGCTTGGAGCGGATCCTTTTGGACATCGATAAGGCTATCCGCATCATCCGGGAGACCGAGCTGGAAAGTGAAGTTATCCCCAATTTGATGATCGGCTTCGGCATTGACGAGATTCAGGCCAACTACGTAGCGGAGATCAAGCTGCGTAATATCAACAAGGAATACATCCTCAAGCAGACCAAAGCCATCACGCAGCTGGAGGAGGAGATAGCCGATCTTCGCAGCACCCTCAACAGCGGCCGCAAGCTTCGCGGTGTCATCATCAGCGAGCTGAAGCAGGTGGCGGAAAAGCACGGAAAGCCCAGAAAGACTGAGATCGTCTACCAGACGGCTGACAGTGAGCCGGATGACCCGGAAGAGGACATACCGGATTATCCTGTTACTGTATTTGTGTCTAAGGAGGGCTATCTCAAGAAGATCACACCCCAAAGCCTTCGTATGTCCGGCGCCCAGAAGTTTAAGGAGGGCGACAAGCTGCGTCTGTCTTGCGAGACAAGCAACCGGGCAGAGCTCCTTGTCTTTACCGACCAGTACCAGTGCTATAAGGCAAGACTTTCCGACTTTGAGGACGGCAAGGCCTCCCAGCTTGGTGATTATCTGCCCCAAAAGCTGGGTATGGACGCAGGCGAAAATGTGATTGAAGTGATCTTCCCGGGCGACTATAAGGGCTTTGTGCTATTCTTCTTTGAAAACGGCAAAGCCGCCAAAGTGCCGCTGAGCGCCTATGAGACCAAGACTAACCGCCGCAGGCTCACCGGCGCTTATTCCGACAAGAGTGCCCTGAAGGCCTGTATCGCCCTCCAGAAGGACGAACAGGTGGTACTATATACCAGCGACAGCCGGGCTGCGATTTTCTCTACAGCGCTGCTGCAGCCGAAAGCCACCCGTAATACCATTGGTGTCAATGCGGTGACACTCAAGAAAAAGGCGACACTGACAGATGCCCTCTTGCTTGACGGCAGCGGTATTTCTAATCCAAGCCGTTACCGCTGCAGAAATATCCCCACCGCAGGCGCACTCCTTAAAGAGGAAGACTCTCAGGAAAAGCAAATTCAGTTCGAGGTGTGATGTATGCATAAGAAATGGCGTTGGGCCATCGATATGGTTAAGATCGTTTTCGGATGTGCATTGTTCGGCATTGCTTTCAATATGTTTTTGGCACCTGCCGGTCTCAGCGCAGGCGGCATATCCGGTATCGGTATGATCTTTGTAGAGTTTTTCAAGGTCGGAACTGTAGGTGGTGTTACTACAGTAATCAATATTCCACTGTTTATTCTTGCGGCTTTTTTGCTGGGCAGAAAGTTCTTTGTCGGCTCATTTGTCGGTATGCTCTCCCTTTCGGCTGCCATTGACTTTTTTGCCTTTTTACCGAATGTAGATATTGATCCTCTTATGTGTGCGCTTTACGGCGGCATTCTTTCCGGTGGCGGTTTGGGCATTGTATTTGCCACCGGTGCATCTACCGGCGGCTCAGACATTATTATCCGTATCCTGAAACTCCGTTGGCGCAACACACCCATCGGTGTTATTAGCATCGGCTTTGACTTAGTCGTTGCTGCCTTTACCGGTATTGTATTTAATGATATTGCTTGCGCTTTATATAGCGGTGTTGCTATCTTTATTACCGGCAGAGTGATCGATGTGGTAGTGTACAGCTTTGACTATTCCAAGGTCGCCCTTATCATTACAGATCATTATGTAGAGGTGGCGGAGCAAATTGCCATTCAGCTTGACCGTGGCGCAACCTATCTCAAGGGCGAGGGTGCCTATACCGGTAAGGAAAAGAAAGTAATTCTGACGGCCGTGAAGCGGCAACAGCTTGCAGAACTCAAAAGCCTTGTTGTGGCCATCGATCCAAATGCTTTTGTGATCGTACAGGAAGCTCACCAGGTATTAGGCGATGGATTTACCCATTATTCTAAAGATTCGCTGTAAAGAAAGGAGGAAGCATAGTGAAAAGCGCAGTGACAGCATTATTTGTGATTGCAGCCCTGTTGTTTTCAGGTTGTAACGCGTGGATGAACGGTAGCTATGCTTCCGTCGTTCCCCATAAGGAGCAGAATATGCAGCCGGAAGAGCCTTTGGAGGAGCCGGAAAACTATGAAGACATTGTGCTTATTCTGACCAATATGATCCAGTACGGCCAGCAGAAGCAAACCATTTCTATGGAGGAAATGGAGAATGGCTGGGAGGAATATGTGGATGATGTGGTGGAATATGTGCGTGATGTCTACCCCATAGGCGCATATGCTGTTTCGGAGATCGATTATGAGATCGGCACCAGCTTTGGCAGATCTGCCCTCGCGGTGGAGATCACTTATCATCGCAGCATTGCGGATATTGACGCTGTTTTGGAGGCGCAAACGCCTAAGCAGCTGGCAGATATTTTGCATCACGCCCTGCGGACAATGAAGACCCGCGTGGCAGTCTGCGTAGAAAACTATAAAGAAACAGATTTCGCCCAGATGGTTCGGGACTATGCGATGCGCTATCCCCAGTATGTGATGGAGGAGCCTCGGGTTTCTGCAACAATGTATCCCCAGGACGGGAAAGACAGGGTGATAGAACTGTTCTTTACTTATGATACCGGCCGGGACGCGCTGCTAAGAATGCAGGAGCAGGTGAGCCTCGTGTTTTCCTCCTCGGAGCTGTATGTCAGCGGTGAAAGCACTATAGTGGAAAAGTACGGACAGCTCTACTACTTCCTGATGATCAACCGGCACGATTATTCCGTGCAAACGTCTATTACGCCTGCTTACAGTCTACTTCTCCACGGTGTAGGGGACAGTAAGGCGGTGGCAACGGTCTATGCAGCTATGTGCCGTCAGGCAGGATTAAACTGCGAGACCATCTCCGGTACACGTTCCGGGCAGGCGTGGCACTGGAATATTATACAAATGAACGGAAGAACCTACCATTTAGATCTGCTCCGCTGCCACGAGCAAGGGCGATTCTTCTATAACACTGCACGGGAAATGACGGATTACGTTTGGGATTATTCCGCATATTAATTTTAAAAAAACCGGAAAATAGCTGTTGACATTTCGGGAATATCTGCTATAATAGCTCTTGTTCCGCGGGTGTAGCTCATCCGGTAGAGCGCCACCTTGCCAAGGTGGAGGTAGCGAGTTCGAGCCTCGTCACCCGCTCCATAAAAAAGCCTAACGCAATTGCGTTAGGCTTTTTTCAATGATTTCCGTTCCTCTTGGAACGGGTAATATACCTCCGGTATGTTATCGGACTATTGTATACATAGAAAAGTAGAATGAATTATGGGAGAATGCGAAATGAAAGTCATAATTGGTGCCGGCAGAACCGTTTTAGATGGATGGCTAAGTACGCAAGAAAATGAATTAAATCTCTTAAGAAGAGAGGATTTTGCGCGAATGTTTGAAGTGGAAAAACCAGTTGCTTTTCTTGCGGAACACGTGTGGGAACATATGACATTTGATGAAGGGTGTATTGCTGCGCAAAACTGTTTTGACTATTTACAGGACGGTGGATACCTAAGGGTAGCGGTACCTGATAAGAATTTTCGAAATGAGTGGTACCAGAATATGGTGCAGGTTGGTGGAAATGGTGACAGCAATCACCCAGCTTACACACATAAAATCGTATATGCTTTTGATACCCTAAGACAGGTTTTTACGCAGGCTGGATTTGAGGTTGAGCTTTTAGAGTGGTGTGACGAGGAGGGCAACTTTCATTATAAGTATTGGAACGAAGATGATGGAAGAATTGGGAGATCTCTTCGGTTTGACACACGAAACGGAAATGGCAAATTAGGTATGGTCTCAATTATTCTGGATGCAAAGAAACCCGGACAAATATCATATTGATAAGTTTTGCGAATATTGATTAACCTCTTTTGTTCACACTGCAAAGGAGGTTTTTCCTTTTCTCGCCCGATTCCCCTTGAATCGGCAGTCCGGCAATTTTTATAATGGAAGCCAAAAGGGGAGTGGTTTCTATGAAACGGTTATATCGCAGTTTAATGATCGTATTTTGTATTGTATTGTGGGCCTTATTGCGCGTTGCTGCCGCTGATATTGCAGAAACAGCCCGCATTTCTCCCTATAGGGTGCCTTTTCAATTTCCTAATTTCCTGCAAGGGACGGAAATCTATGTATGGTCACTTTCATATGGAGCGGAAGGTTCAGAGCTTGTAATTCAAAATATTGGAGATGAGGTGCTTACAGAGATTGAGATCACCTTTTTGTCTTACGGAAAAAGGCTGGTGTTCGCAGGCAACCGGCTTATGCCGGGAGAAAAACGACGGCTTAATGAGGTGTCCGGCGCAGTATATGATGGGAAAAATCCGGTTATCTGTACCGGAGTTTCCGTCAATAGGAATGAAATTAGATGATTGCCGGCGGAATATGCCGGCGGAAAAAGATTTTAGTTGTAAAATGTAAAATAATATTGTATAATCTATGGAGATATGCTGCATAAGGAGCAACCGTTATGAATAGCAAAAATGAAGCATTAAAAGAGTACTTACAGCCGGGAAAACACGTTCATTTAGTTGGCATCGGCGGTGTTTCTATGCGCCCCCTTGGCCTTGTTTTCAAAGGAATGGGAATGGTCGTTACCGGCTCGGATATGAATGCATCCGTATCCACGGACGAGCTGATCGCCAAGGGAATTCAGGTCGCCATCGGTCACCGGGAGGACAATATCTATGGGGCCCACTGCATTATCCGCACCGCCGCCGCCCACAATGACAATCCTGAGATCGCGGCTGCCCGCAGCTTGGGCATACCCGTATTCGAAAGAGCGCAGGCTTGGGGCGTGATTATGCAGGCGTACAAAAATGCCCTGTGCTTTGCCGGCACCCACGGAAAAACCACCACCACCTCTATGGCTACCCATATTTTTATGGAAGCCGGCGCAGATCCCACGGTTATGATCGGCGGCTATCTACCGCTGCTAAAGGCCGGTCACCGGGTGGGTGAGGGCGATACCATTATTCTGGAGAGCTGCGAATATTGCGACTCGTTCCTGAATTTTGCGCCGACCTTGGCGGTTATTACGAATATAGAAGCGGACCATTTGGACTATTTTAAGGATCTGCAGGATGTGGAGAAGTCCTTCCGGCAGTTTGCCCTGCTTGCAACAGATGCAGTCCTTGCCAACGGTGACGATCCTCACGTAGTGGAGACCTTAGATGGACTTTCCTATATTTCCTTTGGCCTCTCTGATAAAAACCGGATTTATGCAAAAAATGTGTCATCCGATGGCCGTCACTTTGATGTGATCTGTGATGGCGCACTTTACTGTCATCTTGATCTTCTTGTTTTCGGTAAACACAATGTTCTTAATGCCTTGGCGGCTGCCGGCGCGGCTTGGTATCTTGGGATTCCCGGGGAGGCGGTTTCGGGCGGCCTTGCCACCTTTACCGGCGCTGACCGGAGAATGCAGTATAAGGGGCAGGTAAATGGTGCGGCACTGTATGACGATTATGCCCACCATCCGGACGAATTAGCCGCAACGATTGCTGCTGTGCGGATGATGGAATTTAAGCGACTCGTTCTTGCCTTCCAGCCTCATACCTATACCCGCACAAAGGCGCTCTTCGAGGAATTTATTACGGAGCTTTCAAAGGCGGATGTGCTGCTGGTTGCGGAAATCTATGCCGCCCGTGAGCGCAATACTGTGGGCATTTCTTCAAAAGATTTGACTGACCGGATTAGTGGCAGCATTTACTGCGAAACGTTGCAGGATGTTGCCCGGCAGCTGTCTGCCATCGTACAGCCTGGAGATATTGTGCTGACTGTTGGTGCCGGCGACATTTTCCGGGCAGGGGAAATGCTCTTGGAACAAAAGAATTGAGGTGCAAGTGTGAATAAGCTGAATGTTTGTGTACTCTTTGGCGGTGTCAGCCCGGAGCATACAGTTTCTCTGCGTTCCGCAGAATCTGTGCTGAACAATATGAACACCGATAAATATAACATCTATCCCGTTGGCATTACCCGGGAGGGAAAGTGGATATTGTTCTCAGGAGAGGAGTACGATGCCCTGCCCGCAGATACGTGGCAGGAACTCCCGGAGAACTGTCCGGCGGCTATCTCTCCCGTAAGAGGGCAGGGACTTCTGCTTTTCCGTGATGAAGGCGTGGAAACGGTACATTTGGATGTGGTTTTTCCTGTTATGCACGGTGAGAACTGTGAGGATGGCGCTGTTCAGGGGTTGATGCAGCTGGCTGGAATCCCTTGCGTAGGTCCGGATGTGGCGGCATCTGCTGTAGCCATGGACAAGACGCTTACAAAGTTGGTCATCGACCACGCATCCATTCCCCAAGCCAAATGGTACTTGGTTCGCGGCAAAGGCCTTGCAAAGGGTATTGACAGTGCGGCAGACGAGGTGGAGAAACGTTTCTCTTATCCCGTATTTGTAAAGCCTGCTGGTACCGGCTCTTCTGTGGGTGTTTCTAAAGCGGCTGACCGGGAAGCCCTGTGTAAGGCACTTCTGGAGGCTGCCAAATATGACGACAAGATCCTCGTGGAGGAATTTATCCGTGGCCGGGAGGTCGAAGTGGCCGTTATGGGTAATAGTAGCCCTGTCGCATCGGTGTGCGGTGAGATTGACTCCGGTGCCGAGTTCTACGATTACGATGCCAAGTATGTAACCGATACCTCTGTTGCGTATATTCCCGCGCGTATCCCACAGGAGATTGAGGAACAAGTGCGGAGTCTTGCCGTAAAGGCCTACAGCGCCCTCGGCTGCTGTGGACTTTCCCGGGTAGATTTCTTTGTGACATATGCAGATAATGCTATTGTCCTTAATGAGGTCAATACGCTCCCGGGATTTACCTCCATTTCGATGTATCCCAAGCTCTTTGCTGCCAGCGGTATCCCATACAGCGAGCTGCTCGATGAACTGATTAAGCTGGCAATGGAGGCACAGGGATGAAAATACCGGTGATGCTCTCCCTACGGGGGCAGCAGGACTATGCAGATCAGGATCCGGAGATCATCAGCCTGATCACAGAGGGAACTCTTGAAAAAACGGAAGGTGGCTGGTCGGTTTCCTACAAGGAAAGTGACCTTACCGGCTTGGATGGTGTTACAACCACTTTCCAAATCCAAAATGACTGTGTGACACTGACGCGTACCGGAAAACTGGAATCCCAAATGGTTTTCCGTCTCGGCGTGCCCCACGAATCCCTTTACCAAATGGAATTTGGTGCGCTTATGATCTCTGTCTGTGCAACAGCCATCAGTTGGGATATTGCAGAGTATGGCGGTGTGATCGATCTTTGCTACGACATTGCCATTGAACAGACGGCGATGGGTGTGGTCACATATCATTTGGATATAGCACCAAAAGAATAAATAAAATCCCGAAATGCTGTTAGCATTCCGGGATTTTTTGCAATTATTGCGGGTTTGTGCCAATAAGCATATCTGTGGTGATACTGGGTTCCAACCGCATAAGGGGGATAGTGATGACTTCGCCCGGCTGGGCGGCATCCAAAAGCTGCTGAACCTCTCCGATATTAAAACCGTAGCCAACAGAAGATTCGGAAATGATGGATG
The DNA here is from genome assembly GCA_045531015.1 of Faecousia sp. Lineage (GTDB taxonomy): Bacteria > Bacillota > Clostridia > Oscillospirales > Oscillospiraceae > Faecousia. The sequence goes on along the minus strand of JAZSDE010000116.1, from coordinate 19,767 downwards.
TTTCCGGATCAATGGTGGCATTGACCGGTGAAAGACAAAATTCACGGAAGATTCTCGATGCGCTGGGAGGCTCCGGCTCCATAAGCTTGGTCTCACCCTCAATTACGAAGTTTCGCATACGGTGGGCGGATTTTAGGGTTTGGAAAATCGTCTCCGGGTCACACAGATATGTGGGGGATCCAACGGTGATGGTGAGGATCTGATTAGCTTCACCCGGTGTGGGCTCTGCACCGAGATCCGGGCGTTCACCACTGATCGTGGCCACAGTATCAACTGCTTTTCCGTTAAAAGGCTGCACGAAGGCTTTAAGTTTTGCACGGATGCTGGCGGCGTCCACGGTTACAAAGTCCAGCGGGTCAAGGGAAATAGGCTCATCGCCGTCCATATTATCGTTACGGCCGTGCAGATACGCTGTGTTAGCAATGGATGCCACATTTAGCTCAGCTTTCATATCCATATATGTTAAAATCAACGTATTGTCCAGTATTTTAACCACAATATCATTTTTGGGCAGCAGCTCGTTTTTGTGCTGGTTAACCAGCGTGGTTGCCTCGCCGACAGTCAGACCTTCCAGCGAAACGTGACCAATAGACACATTGTTGATTTTGCCGGTATACAGCCAAGTATCCGCATAGAACGAGCCGGCCCACAGAAGAAGAACAAGTGCAAGGATGGAACTGAGGATCATCAGTGTTGCAGACAGGACCTTCTTTGTGTTTGGGCGAGCCTTGCTATAATAATATACTTGATAGTCGGAGGCGCTTTCGTTGGCATCCAGGTCGTACTTTATTTTCTTATTCCACATTGCCATATTGCAATACCTCCAAAGTTTGTGTGTTTATTATAGCACGAAAGAAATAAAATGCAACTATTTGTCCAGCAAACACTGGCTGTACTTTTGCACGAACACCTTACATTGACGCAGAATATCCACGCCACCGGACAGTCGTAGGCGAAGCGTAGGCTCCTTATAATTCGCAAGAAGCTGAACACGACCCTTATAGGAAGCATCTGCACAGAGGGCGCTGACCGCCTGAAAATCGAGATTTGTCAGCGTATACAGCACTTCGCTGCCTTTTTGCCGGATGTCCTTGATTCCGGACTGCTTTGCTTTGGCACGCAGAAGTGCGATCTCGATCAGATTCATAACGCCCTTGGGAGGATCGCCGTAACGGTCAACGATCTCATCGAGCAGATCGTCAGCATCGCTTTGAGAGCGGATCGCAGCCATACGCCGGTAGAGATCCATACGTTCCTCGCCCCGGGAAACATAGCCCTGATCCACGTTGGCAGTGACATTCAAATCGGCTGTGCATTCCGGCTCCTTGGGCTTTTCGCCCCGTTCCTCCAAAACAGCTTCGTCCAAAAGCTTAAGATACATATCGTAACCGACACTCATCATATGGCCGGACTGTTCTGCGCCCAAGAGGTTACCGGCGCCCCGGATCTCCAAGTCACGCATCGCGATCTTGAAGCCCGAGCCAAATTCTGCAAAGTCCCGGATGGCAGAGAGACGCTTTTCGGCGATCTCCGTCAGGTTCTTATCGGGTTTGTAGGTGAAGTAAGCATAGGCGTGACGATTGGAGCGGCCCACACGGCCACGGAGCTGATGAAGCTGAGAAAGACCAAAGCGGTCTGCGTTTTCGATAATCAGTGTGTTGGCGTTGGGGATGTCCAAGCCGGTTTCAATGATGGTCGTGCACACAAGAACCTGAATATCGCCATTTGCCATAGACTGCATTACATCGCCCAGCGCATCCTCACCCATTTTGCCGTGAGCTACACCAACCTGAATGCCGGGAATCCGCCGTTTTAAAGCAGCAGCGCACTGGTCGATGGTTTCCACGCGGTTGTGGAGATAATAGACCTGTCCGCCCCGAATGATCTCCCTGCGGATGGCATCATCGATCACCGCGTTACTGTGCTCCATCACGTAGGTCTGCACCGGGTAGCGGTCAGCAGGCGGCTCTTCGATGGTGGACATATCCCGGATACCGGAAAGTGCCATATTGAGGGTGCGGGGGATAGGAGTAGCAGAGAGGGTCAGCACGTCGACGCCCTGGGAGATCTCTTTCAGCCGTTCTTTGTGGCTGACACCGAAGCGCTGCTCTTCGTCCACGATCAACAGGCCAAGATCTTTATATTCCACGCCCTTCTGCAGAAGTTTGTGAGTGCCAACGATCACGTCCACAAGACCTGCTTTCAAGTCGCTGATGGTCTTTTTTTGCTGCCTCGGTGTGCGGAAGCGGCTGAGCACATCCACATTTACCGGGAAGCCGGAAAAACGGGAGAGAATGGTCTGATAGTGCTGCTGGGCAAGGACAGTAGTAGGCACCAAAATAGCAACCTGCTTGCCGTCCATTACGGCCTTCATTACAGCACGGAGTGCAACCTCTGTTTTGCCGAAGCCCACATCACCGCACAGCAGCCGATCCATAGGCGTGGGTGACTCCATATCCGCTTTGCTATCCGCAATGCAGCGAAGCTGGTCGTCTGTTTCCGGATAGGGGAAGTTGTCCTCAAATTCCAATTGCCATGGGGTATCTGCCGCAAAGGCATAGCCCTCCTGTCTTCGCCGGGCGGCATATAGCTTAATCAGTTCAGCGGCCATATCCTTGGCGGCTTTTCTGGCTTTTTGCTTGGTTTTCTGCCAAGCATCTGTGCCGATTTTACTGAGTCGGACGTTTCCGTCCTCACCACCGCCGATATATTTGCTGACCATATCCAGTTGCGTAGCAGGTACAAAAAGGGTGTCTGTACCCTGATAGGCGATCTTAATATAATCCTTAACTGCACCGTCAAGCCGGATCTGCTCCATAGCCACAAAACGGCCAATGCCGTAGTTTTCGTGAACGACAAGATCACCCGGTGTCAAATCGGTAAAGGCGCTGAGCTTTTGGCGGTTAGTGCCAGCCTTTGGCTTCTTCCGCACAGTGCTTCTTGCCATAAGCTGGCCTTCCGTTAGTACAGAAAAATGGATGGAGGGATACTCCATACCAAAGGGGAGGGTAGCATCTGACAGGAAGATCTGACCGGCCTGGGGCAGCGTTTCAAGCGGAATATATATGCTTGCTTGTACGCCCCGGGAATTTAGCATATCCTGCATAAGCTCTGCTCTGCGGCGGGAGCCGCACAAGACGACCGTGCCGTAGGAAAGCTTTTGGTAATGGCTAAGGTCGGCTGCTGCAGTGTCCATATTGCCACCGTAACCGGGCAACTGCTTCGCGGCAAGGGACAGCAGTGTCTTAGGCGGGCAGTCCTCTGGATACGCAGCGCCGGCAAATGCATCCAAATAAAGAACGGGATTATTCTTTAAAGCACTGCAAAAATCCTCCCAAGGGCAGGTGTAATCGCACAGCTCGCCCGCAACGGTGCCGGCTCCAAGCAGTCCGTCCAGCATAAGGCCGATTTGATCCTCAAAGGCGCGGGACGTCTTTTTAAGACTGCTGTGGTCACAAACAATGATTGCCGCATTCTCCGGGAAAAAGTTTGTAGCGCAGGTGAAATCCGGATAAATGAGCGCCATATATCGGTCGGAAGCGGCGTTTTGCACGCCGTTTTCAAACTTTTCAAGATCCTTCTGCAAGGTAGAGATCAGCGACTCGTTGGGTGTTTTGCGGCGTTTTTGCCGCTCAATAAAGTGGCGTATATCCTCACACAGACCTGCGATGCCCTCCGGATGGAGAGAGGGTTGTGTTTCGCCGATGGGGAGCAAAACTACCTCGTCTGCATTTTCCGTTCTTCGCTGGGTATCCGGGTCAAAATAGCCCATCGTATCCAGCTCATCTCCGAAAAACTCAGCACGGAAAGGACGATCAGCAGCAGGGGAGTACACATCTAAAATACCGCCTCTTACAGCAAACTGACCGGGGCCTTCTACCATCGAGCAACGAGTGTAACCTGCTTCTGTGAGCTGTGTTAACAGTTGCTGCAGATCATAGCGCCCACCAACGGTCAGGCGGAAAACTGTCTTTTCTAATAGGCTACGGGGCATAGTACGGATCGCAAGCGATTCCCAGGACATAATTTGCAATTTGGTACGTCCGCTGGAAAGGTCGTAAAGCTGGCGAAGGCGTTTCTGCTCCCAGCCGCGGGAGACAACGATGCTGTCATAAAGTGTCAGTTCCCGGCCGGGCAGGATGGGAAATTCCTCACCGCTGAAAGCGGTCAGCTCGCTTTGCAGACGTTTTGCGGCCATATCGTCCTGACAAATGACTACCAAGGGACGGTCGGTATGCGCTTTCAGTGCGGCAATGATATGGCTGCGGTTAATTTGCCCGATACCGGTCAGTGCCGCAGCGGAAGAATTTTCCAGACACTGCAGGATATTTTGGTATTCCGGCAGGGATTTTAAAACATTTAAGATCTCCTTCATACAGCACCTCACAATTTTTGCTTCCACGCAGGAACGCGGAAAGGGGGAATAAGCCCCCCTCTCCGTATTTTTATCTCTATTTTATTCCGGCTTAGAGCCGTTATACAAATTGGCGGCTTCCGGCACACCCTTATTGATAATGGCAAGGGCAGCGTCTGCGGCTTTTTCCAAGGAAAAGGACAGTGCCTTTTCTTCCTGTGCAGAAAACGGGGATAGCACCCAATCTGCAAGATCCCGGGATGCATCGGGCTTGGCACCTACGCCGATCTTCACCCGTGGAAAGTCCTGAGAGCCAAGCTGATTTATGATGGACTTGATGCCGTTGTGTCCACCGGCCGAACCGTCGGCTCGCACACGCAGGCGGCCGGGGGGCAGGGATATATCGTCGAATAAGACGATGATCCTTTGTGGTGGAATGTTATAGTAGGCAGAAAGCTGCAGGACGGACTGTCCGGATAAATTCATATAGGTCAGGGGTTTTAGAAGAAAGAGTTTTTCGTTTCCGTACTTTACCTGTCCGTAAAGCCCCTGAAACTTACTTTTATCTACCTTGCAGTCGAGCCGTTGCGCAAGGACATCCAGCGCACGATAGCCTGCATTGTGACGGGTGTGGGTGTAATCCTTACCGGGGTTGCCCAATCCCACAATGAGCCATCCGTTCTTTTCGCGACCGAACACGGCTTAGAACAGGTCGGCGATGGAGGTGCCGCCGTGAACGTGGGCAATAGCCCGGGCGAAAATGGGGGCAACATCCAGCATCTTGATCTTATCGCAGGGGCAGTGCTCCGGCATAGGAATGGTGTTATGAAATACAAGCTCCTTGATGACACTGTTAGTGATCCGATCGAAAGCAGGACCGGAGAGAACACCATGGGTTGCGCAGGCGTAAACTTCCTTTGCACCACCAACCTCGACAAGGGCGTTGGCTGCATTGCAGAGAGAGCCGGCAGTATCCACCATATCGTCGTAGAGAATGCAGGTCTTACCCCGTACGTCACCGATTACGTTCATAACCTCGCAGACATTGGCTTTTTGGCGGCGCTTATCCACAATGGCAAGACCCATATGGACTTTGGCGGCAAAGGCACGGGCGCGAGCTACAGAGCCTACGTCGGGAGAAACGACCACAAAATCATCGTGGTTAAAGGTATCTTCGGGGAATTTATCGAGGTAGTATTTGACGAAAGTGGGATTGCCCAGCAGATGATCCACAGGAATATCGAAGAAGCCCTGGATCTGCGCTGCGTGGAGATCCATTGTCAGGATCCGATCAGCACCGGCAGCGGTAATCATGTTGGCGACAAGCTTTGCGGAGATAGGGTCACGGCTTTTGGCCTTGCGATCCTGACGGGCATAGCCAAAATAGGGGATGACTGCGGTAATACGGCCGGCAGAAGCGCGGCGGCAGGCGTCGATCATAACCAGCAGCTCCATCAGATGGTCATTGACGGGCTTGCAGGTGGACTGAACGAGAAAAACGTCAGCACCGCGGACAGTTTCTTCCAGGGAGACGGAGGCTTCGCCGTCTGCAAAGGTACGAACGGTGCTTTGTCCGAGCTTAATGCCAAGCTCATTGCAAATTGTCTGGGCAAAGGCAGGATTGGAGTTGCCGCAGAATACCTTGATATTGTCGCCGTATGCAATCATCTGAATATACCTCGCTTATTTCTATATTCGGTTCAGGATATACCTATAACCATACATCGATATTATAGCATTATTACTCCTTAAATTGCAACCAAAATAGGAAATAAATACTAACAAATTTTCCTGCAAAATGAGGAAAGTTTTCGCTGTTTGCTACAAGACGGGAAAAAAGGAAAGTTGGAGAGAAAATTGTTATTGTGCGGCGGCAAAAAATGTGCTATACTATAAGGACGATTTTAGGAAAGGAAGCGCGGTTATGAGTGATACGATACGCATCCGCGGTGCAAGGGAAAACAATCTTAAAAATGTTGACCTGACGATCCCGAGAGACAAGCTGGTGGTATTTACCGGACTGTCTGGCTCCGGAAAGTCCAGCCTTGCGTTTGATACTATTTATGCAGAGGGACAGCGTCGTTATGTGGAAAGTCTCAGCGCCTATGCCCGACAGTTTTTAGGGCAGATGGATAAGCCGGATGTGGACAGTATCGAAGGCTTGTCTCCCGCCATTTCCATCGACCAAAAGACCACCTCCAAAAACCCCCGCTCTACGGTGGGTACAGTCACGGAGATCTATGACTATCTGCGTCTTTTATGGGCAAGAGTGGGTGTACCCCACTGTCCCCAGTGCGGCAAGGAGATCCGCCGCCAAACCGTCGACCAGATTGTAGACCGCATTGAAGCCCTTGGGGAGGGTACGCGGTTTATCGTTCTTTCCCCCGTTGTCCGCGGAAAGAAGGGCGAACACGTAAAGGTTTTTGAGGACGCGAGAAAAAGCGGCTTCGCCCGTGTGCGTGTAGATGGCATTTATTATGACCTGAGCGAAGAAATTCGCTGCGAGAAAAATAAGAAGCATACCATCGAATTGGTGGTAGACCGGCTTGTTATTCGGGAAGGACAGCGCCGCCGCTTAACAGACTCTGTGGAGACAGCCTGTAACCACGCCGGCGGTCTTGTGGTTATCAACCTGCCGGATGGGGGAGAGGAGCTTTCCTTCTCCCAAAACTATGCCTGCGAAGACTGCGGCATCAGCCTGACAGAGCTGGAGCCGAGAATGTTCTCCTTTAACAATCCTGCCGGTGCCTGCCCCTCTTGTACCGGTTTGGGCTTCCAGCTGGTGGCGGATGCAGATCTTGTGATACCAGATAAAACTTTGTCGATTTTTGAGGGTGCGGTGCAGGCCTCCGGCTGGCACAATGCCCGGACAGACTCTATTTTCCGTATGTATTTCGAAGCGATGGCTAAGAAATATAATTTCTCTTTGACAGCTCCGGTCAGCACCCTTTCTCCGGAAGCGATGGATGTGATCCTATATGGCACAAAAGGGGAGAAGCTGCGTATGACCTATAACCGCGGAAGCGGCTGGGGTGTTATGGAGCAGCCCTTTGAGGGAATTCTAAATAACATCAGCCGCCGTTACCGGGAGACCCAGTCCGATGCAGTCAAAAAGGAATTGGAGGAATGTATGTCCTCTGCACCCTGTCCCGATTGCGGGGGAAAGCGGCTTTCTGCCATTGCCCGGGCGGTGACCGTTGGCGGCATCGGCATTATGGATTTCTGCCAACTGAGCATTCGTGATGCCCTCTCCTTTATGGAGACGTTAAAGCTGGAGGGCAATATGGCAATCATTGCCCAGCAGATCGTCCGGGAGATCAAGGCAAGACTGCAATTTTTACTGGACGTTGGTCTTGGTTATTTGACCCTTTCCCGGGCATCGGCAACTCTCTCCGGCGGTGAAAGCCAACGTATCCGCCTCGCTACCCAGATCGGTTCTTCGCTTATGGGCGTGCTGTATATTTTGGACGAGCCTTCGATCGGTCTGCACCAGCGGGACAATGATAAGCTGCTGCAAACCCTCAAGCGTCTGCGTGACCTTGGAAATACCCTGATTGTTGTGGAACACGATGAGGATACGATGCGGGAGGCGGACTATATCGTAGATGTAGGCCCCGGTGCAGGCAGTCACGGCGGAGAGATCGTAGCAGCCGGTACGATGGAAGAGATCATTGCAGAGCCTCGCTCCATTACCGGCCAATACCTTTCCGGCTATAAAAAAATCCCTGTGCCCTCTGCCCGGCGCGCAGGTAACGGAAAATCCCTTACTGTTGAGGGAGCGACAGAGAACAATCTGAAAAATGTAGATGTTACCATTCCTCTTGGGACATTTTCTTGCGTGACCGGTGTTTCCGGCTCCGGCAAGTCCAGTCTTGTTCGGGAAATCCTGCAAAAGACGTTGTCGGGACGGCTCAACCACGCCCGTACCCGCCCGGGCGCTTGCCGCTGCATTCGTGGCATGGAGAATTTGGATAAGGTCATCGATATTGACCAAAGTCCCATTGGCCGTACGCCCCGGTCAAACCCTGCCACCTATACCGGTATTTTTAACGATATTCGCGACTTATTTGCAGCCACAAAGGATGCGAAAATACGCGGTTACGGACCCGGACGCTTCTCCTTTAACGTCAAGGGCGGTCGTTGTGAGGCCTGTAACGGTGACGGTCTTGTGAAGATCGAAATGCATTTTCTTGCAGACGTTTATGTTCCCTGCGAGGTCTGCCGCGGACAGCGGTATAACCGGGAGACACTTGAAGTGCAGTATAAGGGCAAAAATATTGCCGAAGTACTGGATATGCGGGCAGAGGAAGCGGCGCAGTTCTTTGAGAACTTGCCTAAACTGCATCGCAGAATACAGACCCTTGTGGACGTGGGCCTTGGCTATATCCGACTTGGACAGTCCAGTACCACCCTTTCCGGTGGCGAGGCACAGCGCGTTAAGCTGGCTACAGAACTTGCAAAGGTTTCTACCGGCAAAACCATCTATATTTTGGACGAGCCAACCACAGGACTGCACGCCGCAGACGTGCATAAGCTTATTGAGGTGCTGCAGCGTTTGGTAGATGCAGGGAACACGGTGCTGGTAATTGAGCACAATTTGGATGTGATCAAATCTGCAGATTACCTGATCGACCTTGGCCCTGAGGGCGGTGATATGGGCGGCGAGATCGTCGCCTGCGGTACACCGGAGCAGGTTGCTGCTGTAGAGGAAAGCTATACCGGCCGGTATTTAAAGGATTACCTGTAAAATAGAACCGGCCTGCAATGCAGGCCGGAACCGGTCACTTTCTATACAGTTCGGATGAAAGGACATCGGAAAGCTCCAATAGAGCGTGGTCGTGACCGCCGCTGTAGTCCACATGCATAACATTGGAGCGAATATCACCCGGCGTGCCGGGTTTGGCGGAAAGTGTCATAGTGACGGAGAGGCCTTTGCCCTCCGGTTGACGGACGAGCACGGTGCCACCGTGTACAGAGGCGGTAGAGCAAACAAGCAGCATACCAAGCCCCATTCCGAAACGGCTGTCCTCAATCATAGGTTCTCTAAGGTAGCGGGTGAAAATGTTGCCGGTCATATTTTTCGGAAGCCCGGGGCCTTCATCGGAAACGGTGAACATCAGCATTTCACCGCACTTTTCCAGCTTAGCTGTAATGGTGCTACCAACGGGCGAAAACTTAAGGGCATTGGAGAGCATATTGTAGATAGCGCGTTCCAACCGCTCGGCAGAGAAGAGCACAAACTGACTCTCCGTAGGAACGGTAAAGACTAATCTATATCCGGATGCCTCTACAAGTGCCTTGGACTTTTCTAGTATTTCCCGTACATATGCCACAATATCCTGAGTCTGTGTATAGCAGTTTTTGCTCTTGCTGTAGCGCGGCGCGTCGGCCATATTGCCTACTAAGCGCTGCATAGTCAAAAGGCAGCGACTGAGTTTTTCGGGAATATCGCTGTCTTTCAGCGAATCGTCATTGCAAAGCCTGTCTGTCAGCAGGACGATTTCGGAAAGGGGAGACCGGAACTGCAGAGCGGCTAAGGACAGCATACGCAGATCCTGAGAATCCACCGTATTTTCCAATAGGAAAATATCCGTACCCATTGCCTTGGTTACAGAGGCATTCCATAGGGCATCTGCGAGGCATAGCCACAGATGGAGACGTCCATCCGTGAAAGCTGCATAGGCCTCCTTGCCTGTGTGCAGAAGCGGTGCGATTTCCATACCTGGGGCAATCTGCCTTTGGGCAGCGGCACTGTTGACTTTTGTTACAGTGCCGTCGGCCACGGAAAAAGCAGGGTATGTTAATAGATTAAGCAATTCATCAATTTGATTTGTCTGTTGCATACGTTATCTCCTTTTGATCTTAGGGTGCGCATTCTATTAGAATTCTTTCACGCATTATCCGTCAAATTTCGTCCTTTTTCCTTATTGTAACGAATATATCCACAAATAGCAAGATAAAATAACTTGGGGTGAATAAATATGTCGGTTCACGATGGCCATAGACAAAGATTACGGGCAAGATTTTTAAAAGAAGGCTTAGACAGCTTTGAGCAAGTAAATGCATTGGAGCTGCTGCTTTTCTATTGCATCCCCCGGAAAGACACCAACGAGCTGGCACACGCGCTGCTTGACCATTTCGGCTCTTTCCATCAGGTGCTGGACGCAACGTATGAGGAATTAATGGCCGTTCCTGGAATCGGAGAAAGCGCTGCAACCTTCTTGCCGATGATCTCCGCCGCTTGCAGATACTACCGAGTCAGTCAAATAAAAAATGTTTGCGCATTGGATACCATTGATAAATGCGGCGATTACTTGGTAAATTTCTTCCACAGCCGGAAGAATGAAACGGTATTTCTTCTTTGCTTAGATGCAAAATGCAAGGTGATTGTTTGCCGCGAGGTTGGAGAAGGCAGCATCAATTCTGCCAGCATTTCTGCCCGAAGGGTTGCGGAGATCGCACTTGGCGTCAATGCAACCTCTGTGATCCTGGCCCATAACCATCCCAGTGGCATTGCCGTTCCTTCCTGGGACGATGTTGCCACAACAAGGCAGATCGCCCGAAGCCTGCACGCCGTAGGAATCACACTGACCGACCACATTGTCATTGCCGAGGATGACTATGTATCTATGGCACAATCCGGGATGTATCATTACGAGGATATTTCCCTGTAAAACCTACATTTTAAGTAGAAAAACATACATATTTTCCCTTTTTGATCGGAAATTGGAAGAATTTACAGCTTGAAACAAAAGCGTATTTTTATTAAAATAGGCTTAGGACTTGCAAGCCTAATCTGATGAAAGAGGTGAATATGATCGGAAAGAGAATCCTATGCATTTTGTTCGCGCTTGCGCTTCTTGCAAGCTGCATCCTGCCGCAGCAGGCAAAAGCTGCGACCGATGACAAAAAGGCCGGCACGGTATCCATTTCTACCGGCTATCTGAATGTGCGGCGCACGGCATCGACAAGTGCCGGTGTGGTTTCCACCCTCAAAAAAGGCGCCTATATTACACTCCTTTCCAAGGAGGGAAGCTGGTGGCGCGTGGAATACGCACAGGGACGCTACGGCTATTGCCACAAGGACTATATTAAGACTGTGGATAGCAGTGTTGCCACAGTTTCGACTGCCGGCAGTACACTCAATGTACGAAGCGGCGCAGGTACATCTTACAGCAGAATAGGGAGCCTGAAGAACGGTTCGACTGTTCTCCGCCTTGCGACATCCGGGAACTGGTATAAGATCCTTTATAACGGGACAAAGATCGGCTATGTCAGTGCAAGCTATATAAAGCTCAGCAGTGCCTACCAGGCGATCTCCCTGTCTGTGCCTTACTATTCCCAAACGGACAGCCGCTGGTCTTGGGTGACCCTTGGGTCCTCCGGCCAGACCATCGGAAAGATCGGCTGTACGACTACCACCCTTGCGATGGCAGAGTCTTATCGGCTTGGGAAAACGATTTATCCGGATGCTATGTCCAAGAAATTGGCGTATACATCGTCTGGCAGTCTCTACTGGCCGTCTAACTATGAAGGTGTCACAAGCGGACTGAACTTGAAAGCGATCTACGAGTACCTGAAGCAAGGCAAGCCGGTACTTGTTGGTTTTACCAACCGTAGCGGCGGTCAGCACTGGGCTGTAATTTACGGCTACAGTGGCGGTAGCACCCTGCGTACAGGCGGCTTCCTGATCCGGGATCCCGGCAATAAGAGCCGTACAAATCTATCCCACCTGATAGAGGATTACCCTAATTTCATTAAGTACGTCTATTACAAATAATTCACGCGGGCTGCGCCTTTTGGTGCAGCCCGTAAATTGTGCGATATGCACAAAACAATCCCCGAAAATTTGGCAGCCGATTATGCAGAATTTCACAAAAAGTTTATCTTTAATCGGCTTTCTTATGGTATACTATAATAGGGTCGGGGAAGATGACCGTCCCGTGAAAGGAAGCTACATATTTATGAATAATATTTTGTTCTTTTTGCTGCCGAAAGCGATGTGTGCCTATGTCTATGACGATTACACCATTCGGCAGGCGCTGGAAAAGATGGAATCTGCCGGCTATGCCGCGCTGCCCATCTTAAACCGCCGGGGAGAGTACCGGGGCACCATCACAGAGGGAGATTTGCTGTGGGCACTGAAGAATATCTGCTATATGGATATGCGGCAGGCAGAGGCAAGACGGATCGCCGAGCTGGAACGCCGCAGAGATTACATTCCCGTCCGCGTGACCACCGATATGCACGACCTGGTAGAGCGCGCCAGCGTGCAGAACTTTGTTCCTGTGGTGGATGATAAGGATACTTTTATCGGCCTTATTACACGAAGCGCGATCATTCGCTATTGCTCGGAGCGGCTATTTACCGAAAGTAAATAAAAAGGGCGGTTTTCCGCCCTTTTTTGCGGTTGAAATTTTGGCTGTTTCCTGCTACTATGTAGAAAAAGAGGGTGAGTGTATGAATAAAACTGAGCTTCGGAAAGAGATCCGCGCCAGAAAACGGGCAATGACAGAGAAAGAGATTGCGACAAAGAGCCATCGCCTATGCGAGAAATTTCTGCAATGCGATGCCTACCAAAACGCAAAAACCATATACGGCTACCTGCCTTATAATCAGGAAGTCCGCACTTGGGAACTGCTGAGTAAGGCAATGGAGGATGGAAAACGGGTTGCTGTCCCTAAGGTGTACGGGGAAGAAATGCGTTTTATTTATATCACCGACTTTTCCCAAGTGTCGGACGGCTATTGCGGAATCCCGGAGCCGTTGGCGGATATCCCTGTAGCTGAGGATAGAGATGCGCTGGTGCTGATGCCCGGCCTTGCTTTTGACCGGGCGGGACACCGGATCGGCTATGGCGGCGGCTTCTATGACCGCTTTTTATCCGCAGAGCCGAATCATCCCACCGTGGCGCTCTGCTACGACTTCCAGCTTGTAGGGGAGCTCCCAACGGAGGAATTTGACATTCCCGTAGATCTTGTGATTTGGGACTAATATTTCTTAATATCTAAAAGTAAATATTTGGATGCGTAATGCATCAAGAGGCCCCCTCTGACGAGGGGGCTGGCGAAATTGGTTCCTTGGAACCAATTTTGACTGAGGGAGAGACGGCTTTTCTCTCCCTTCGTCTGCGCTGGCGCGCAGCCACCTCCCTCATCAGAGGGAGGGTTAGACGCACATAGATTTTCAGATGTTACAACATACAAGGGGAGAAGAGAAATGCATATACCAAAAGGAACCACCGCCGAGCTTAGGCTTGTAACTTTTCAGGAAGCACTGGCGGCCGCGGACACACCTAACGAAGAATACGATGTAACAAAATGGCTCTACGCCCCCAATTTTTACTCTGAATACCGTTACATATTAGGAACAAGAGGGGAGAACCCACTTATTTGTGTGGGTATCAATCCCTCCACCGCAAAGCCGGGAGATTTGGACAACACCCTTAAATCCGTTGAGCGGATCGCCCTCGGCAACGGCTTCGATAGCTTTATTATGTTTAACGTCTATGCACAGCGGGCAACAAACCCTGATGATATGGAAAAGTCTTGTAATCTGCTTCTCCACAAGGAGAATATGGCGGCTTTTTCCTATGTACTTTCCCTCTCAAAGAAGCCTGCGGTTTGGGCGGCTTGGGGTACGATCATTGAAAAGCGGGACTACTTAAAAGACTGCGTTAGGGATATGCTGGATATTGGTGAAAAGTGCGGCGCAAGCTGGTACTGTGCCGGTGCAGTAAGCAAAAAGGGCCATCCCCACCACCCGCTGTACTTGCGGAAGGATGAAAAGATCCGTCCTTTTGATGTACCCGGCTATCTCGACAAGCTGTAAGGAGGGACATAAATGGGCTGTGAATGCGATACCTGCTGGTATTATGATTATGACGAAGAATTTGACGAATATGTCTGCATTATGGATTTAGATGAGGACGAAATGTACCGTTTCCTGACCTCAGGAAAGACCCATTGCCCTTACTACCGCCAAGGCGACGATTATACTCTCGCAAGAAGGCAATAAAATACCGGGGCACGCCCCGGTATTTTTAGTTTTTCAACAGCATTTCAAGTCTCTCTCTATTTTCCCGGGAAATGTCGCACAGGGGAAGACGGCAGCCGCCGCAGTCAAAGCCGAGGATCTCCATTGCCGCCTTTACCGGGATGGGATTGACCTCGCTAAACAATGCTTTTATAATAGGGGAGAGCTGGCACTGCATTTTAGCTGCTGTTTCAAAGTCGCCACCCAAGGCGCAGTTTGTCATCTCTACCGTTTCTTCGGGTAGAACATTGGAGAGAACAGAGATCACACCCTTAGCGCCCACTGACATACTGGGAACGATCTGCTCGTCATTTCCTGACCAAACGGTAAAATCCTCCTCGCAGGCACTACGAAGTGCAATGATTTTGGTAATGTCAGGGGATGCTTCTTTGATTCCGACGATATTGGGGTGCATAGAAAGCCGCTGACAAACAGAGACCGGGATGTCCAGCCCGGTACGCCCGGGGACATTATATATAATCACAGGAATATCCACCGCTTCTGCCACGGATAGGTAGTGTGCGATCAGACCCTCGGGTGTAGCTTTATTATAATAGGGAGTAACCACAAGCAGTGCATCCGCACCCACAGCCTGTGCCGCCCGGCTCAGCGCAACCGTGTGCGCGGTGGAATTGCTGCCCGTACCGGCTATAATGGTACATTTATCATCGGTGTAGGCTTTGCACCGGGCGAATAGGGTCAGCTTTTCCTCATCAGATAGGGTAGGCGCTTCGCCGGTCGTACCTGCCAATACGACAGCATTCACCCCGGAATCCATCTGCCGCTGTAAGAGCCGCAGAGCCAAAGGGTAATTGATCTCTCCTGCCCAAAAGGGCGTTATGAGCGCGGTACAAACACCGGTAAAAATAGGATTTTTCATAGAGAGACACCTCCAACACAGTCTATGTCGGAGAAAATATTTTGTTATTGGCCCAAAAAGTATCTTTTTCTTAAAATTTAGATTGATTATTCGGGGGTAATGTGTTATAATTCCCCCAGTTAAATACCAAAGGATAGAGGCGCAGTTGTCAAAAGTAGTCTGTGTGTAAGGGTCGCATCCGTTGTACAGATAAAAGGGGCCGCTGCCGAAGAAAAACGAGGCGCGCGTTTTTCTGGACACGGGGAGAAGATCTCCGTGGCTGTCGCGAAAGCGGAGAGCTATTTGTGGATCGAAAACCGGGCTGGATATTATTACGGCCATTTTGTGTTGCGATTTTCTTCGGCTATCCGCCCGATAGCCGTTTTTTCTTTGTTTAGTGAGGCAAAATAAGAAAGGAATGGAACATAGCAATGACAAAGAATCCCATTTTCCGTGGCGCTGCCACGGCACTGATCACACCTTTGACAGAGACAGGTGTAGACTACGAAGCATTTGGCCGCCTCATCGACTGGCAGATCGACTCCGGCATAGACGCGCTGGTAATTGCCGGCACTACCGGCGAAGCCTCTACGCTTACTGACGAGGAGCACCGCGAGGTTTTGCGCTATGCCATCGATAGAATTGCGGGCAGAGTTCCCGCCATTGCAGGCACCGGCTCCAACGATACGGCATACGCCATCGATATGAGTGTCTATGCCTGCGAGCTGGGCTATGATGCGCTGCTTGTGGTTACCCCTTACTACAACAAGGCAACCCAAAAGGGTCTTATCCAGATGTTTACCCAGATCGCGGATGCTTGCACCAAGCCGGTGATCCTTTACAATGTGCCCTCCCGCACCGGTGTGAATATCAGCTCTGCCGTTTATGCGGCCCTTGCTGACCATCCCAATATCTGTGCTATCAAGGAAGCCAACGGCGATATTTCCTCTGCGGTTGCCACCGCGAGCCTTGTGGGTGATAAGCTGGACCTGTACTGCGGAAACGACGACCAGATCGTACCGTTTCTGTCCATCGGCGGCAGTGGCGTGATCTCTGTACTTTCGAACCTTCTGCCAAAGGAAACCAGTGAAATTTGCCATAAGTTTTTTAATGGTGATATTGCCGGAAGCCGGGAACTGCAGTTTAAGTATTTGGATTTGGTCAACGCTTTGTTCTGCGAGGTGAATCCCATTCCGGTAAAAGCGGCCATGGCGGCTATGGGCTTCTGCGAGGATTATATCCGGCTGCCCCTTACACCCATAGAAGAGGAACATAAACATAAGCTTTTCGCGCTGATGCGTGCAGAGGGCCTTATCAAATAAGCCCCAATATCCCCGTTTTATGGAGGAATAACCTATGAATATCGGCATTTATGGCTACGGCAATCTTGGCCGTGGCGTAGAAGCAGCCATCGCTCAAAACAAAGATATGGAGCTTGTGGCTGTGTTTACCCGCCGCGACCCGGAAACCTTAAAAATTGCAACGGAAAGCACCGCTGTGGTGCATACCAGTGAGGTGCTTTTCTGGAAGGACAAAATTGATGTTATGATCCTCTGCGGCGGCAGTGCCACAGACCTTCCGGAGATGACACCCGCTCTGGCGGAGAATTTTAATCTTGTGGATTCCTACGACAATCATTCCAGTATCCCGAAGCATTTCGCCGCCGTTGATGCGGCTGCAAAGAAAGCAGGTACAACGGCAATGATCTCCTGCGGTTGGGATCCCGGTATGTTTTCTTTAAATCGCTTATACGCAAGCTGCATTTTGCCTGAGGGAAAGGATTACACTTTCTGGGGGAGAGGGGTTTCCCAAGGCCACTCCGATGCCATCCGTCGAATCCCGGGTGTTGTGGATGCCCGGCAGTATACTGTGCCTATCGAAGATGCTTTGACCCGCGTACGTTCCGGTGAAAACCCTGAACTGATCACCCGGCAGAAGCACTTGAGAGAGTGCTATGTTGTAGCCGCTGAAGGTGCGGATATGGAAGAGATCCGTCAGAAGATCGTCACGATGCCCGGCTACTTTGCCGATTACGATACGACAGTAACCTTTATCTCTATGGAGGAACTCCTGAGAGACCACAGTCGTCTCCCCCACGGTGGTAATGTGATTCGCACCGGCAAAACCGGAAACGGCAATACGCAAGTGATCGAGTATAAGCTCACGCTGGACTCTAACCCGGAGTTTACCGGCAGTGTGCTGGTGGCCTTTGCAAGAGCGGTGTTCCGTATGGCAGACCGCGGTGACAACGGCTGCAAGACCGTTTTCGATGTTGCGCCTGCCGACCTGTCTGCGGTTTCCAGAGAAGAACTGATCTCCCATTTGCTGTAAGATTGGAAAAAATTATGATTTGTGAAAATATCGGTGTCAATGCTGAGCAACACCTGACCTTTGCCGGGCAGGATACAACTGTCCTGGCGAAAAAATACGGTACGCCTCTCTATCTTATGGATGAGGATCGGATCCGTCATAACTGCCGGGTCTATAAGACGGCAATGGTAAAAGCCTTTGGGGAGGGAAGCTATCCCTCCTATGCCGGAAAGGCGGCCTGTTTTAAGCGCATTTATGAAATTATGCGGGAGGAAGAGATGTCCGTTGATCTCGTCTCTCCCGGCGAAATTTATACCGCATATAAAGCCGGATTTCCTATGGAAAACGCCTTTTTTCACGGCAATAACAAGACCGATAATGACATTGCTTTTGCTATGGACTGCGGTGTTGGCTGTATTGTCATCGACGGTATGGACGAGCTCCTCGCTGTGCAGAAGATTGCAAAAAGCAGAGGCCTGCGACAGAATGTACTGCTGCGGCTGACCCCGGGCATCGATCCCCACACCTATGAGGCGGTGGCTACCGGTAAGGTAGACTCCAAGTTTGGCGTTGCCATCGAGACAGGGCAGGCGGAAGCCTTTGTGAAAGCTGCCCTTAATTGCGACAGCCTGAACATCCTCGGCTATCATTGCCACGTTGGCTCTCAGGTTTTTGACGATTCCGACAGTGTTTATTTAGATTCCGCTGACGTAATGCTGACCTTTGCCAAGCGAATGCAGGAAAGAAACGGCTATGCGCCGGAAATTCTCGACATCGGCGGCGGCTACGGTGTCCGTTATACAGAGGCAGATCCGACTGTGGACATTGCCGCCAGCATTTGTAAGGTAGCCGGACATATCCGCAGACTTTGCGCGGAAAAGAATCTGCCTGTGCCGAATGTGATTATGGAGCCGGGCAGAAGCATTGTTGCCGATGCGGGTATGACGCTTTATACTGCCGGTACGGTGAAGGAAATCACCGGCTATAAAAACTATCTGTCTGTAGACGGCGGTATGACCGACAATCCTCGCTATGCCTTGTACGGCTCACAGTATACGGTCTACATTGCCAATAAAATGACACATAAGGCAGATTTTATCTGCGACCTTGTGGGCCGCTGCTGTGAGTCCGGTGATGTGATCCAGCCGGATGTGAAGCTGCCGGTGCCCAAGCGCGGCGATGTTGTGGCTGTTTGCACCACCGGCGCTTATAATTACTCGATGGCTTCCAACTATAACCGTGTGGCAAGACCGCCCGTTGTGATGCTCCGAAAGGGAGAAAGTTATTTGGCTGTCCGTCGGGAGACTTTAGAGGATTTAATGCTGAATGACCTTTGATTGTGAGGAGACTCTATGGCGCAACTGAAGACTGAAGACTTCTGGTATGACCTGCCGGAAGAGCTGATCGCCCAAACACCGCTGCAGCAGCGGGATTCCTCCCGGCTTTTGATGCTTGACCGGAAAACAGGGGAGACCTGCCACCGCCATTTTTACGACATATATGAATATTTGCAGCCCGGTGACTGTCTCGTTATGAACGATTCCCGGGTACTGCCTGCCCGGCTGCTTGGCAGACGTCCCTCCGGTGGCGCGGTGGAGCTGCTGCTCCTGCGGGATATGGGCAATAAGCAGTGGGAATGCTTAGCAAAGCCGGGAAGAAAACTGCAGCCCGGTCAGGAAGTGATCTTCGGTGACGGCGAGCTGACGGCAACCATCCTTTCCGTTTTGGAGGATGGTAACCGCTTGGTAGAGTTCCATTATGAGGGAATCTTTCTTGAGGTGCTGGAGCGGCTTGGCAAGATGCCTCTGCCGCCTTATATTAAAGCACAACTGGAGGATCAGGAGCGGTATCAAACCGTTTATTCCCGAGAGGTTGGCTCTGCCGCTGCACCCACAGCCGGCTTGCATTTTACGCCGGAGCTGATGGAAAAGCTGCGTAGCAAAGGCGTTTCCATTGCTTTTGTGACATTGCACGTGGGACTTGGTACATTCCGGCCGGTTAAGGTGGAGAACGTTTTAGAGCATCATATGCACAGCGAGCTGTGCATCCTCCCCGAGGAAACTGCCGCGATTCTTAACAAGACCCGCGCTGAGGGTGGCAGGATCATCTGCGTAGGAACAACCTCCTGCCGGACGCTGGAATCCCTTGCGCTGGCGGACGGGACCTTTGTTCCCGGCAGTAAATGGACGGATATTTTCATTTATCCCGG
>JAZSDE010000130.1:0-3420 GCA_045531015.1 Faecousia sp. | reverse complement strand
GTTGCTTGTCTTCCTAAGACCGCTTGGCCTCCGACTTTACCCGCCGCTATCCCTTCGTTGGCTTTATGCCCGAGCGGGAGCTGGGTAAGGATATTTTGACTGTTAACGATGTTTCCGTTACTGTCGATGGCGTAAAACTTCTGGATAAGGTCTACTTCTCTGTAGGCAAGAACGATAAGATCGCATTTGTTGGCGAAAACGAGCTGGCGCAGACTGCCCTGTTCCAAATCCTGATGGGTGAGCTGGAGCCGGACGAGGGCAGCATCAAGTGGGGTGTCTCCACCATCCGCAGCTACCTGCCTAAGGACAATTCTCCCTATTTTGACGGCAATTCTATGGAGCTGGTAGACTGGCTGCGGCAGTATTCTGTCAAGAAGGACGATGTATATCTGCGGGGCTTCCTCGGCCGGATGCTCTTTAGCAATGAAGATGTATTTAAGCCGGTAAATGTCCTTTCCGGTGGCGAAAAGGTGCGCTGTATGCTCTCTAAAATGATGCTCTCCGGCGCTAACGTGGTGCTCCTCGACCAGCCCACCAACCACTTGGATATGGAATCCATTCAGGCGGTGAACAAGGGCTTAGAGGCATTCAACGGTGTTGTGCTGCTGGCTTCCCACGATCACGAAATGCTGACCTCTACCTGTAACCGTGTCATCGCCTTCCAGCCCGACGGAACCATCGTTGACCGCTATGGCACCTACGATGAGTATCTGTACTGGATGTCCGAGAGAAAGGGGCAGAAATAATGAAGAAAATTCTTGATATTATCACCGAAAAAATGGAGCAGGCCTTTGTGGCTGCCGGTTATGAGGCATCCTACGGCAAGGTGACTGTCTCCAACCGTCCTGATCTGTGCCAGTATCAGTGTAACGGCGCGCTCTCTGCTGCAAAGCAGTATAAATGCGCCCCCATCCAGATCGCCAAAGCTGTGTCTGAGGAACTTGACGGCAGCGACTTTTCTATGATCGACGCGGTAATGCCCGGCTTTATTAACCTCAACCTGTCCGACAGCTTCCTACAGAGCTATTTGGAGGAAATGCGTACTGCGGAGGATTTTGGCGTAGAAAAAATCGGTGCGGGACTTACCGCCGTGGTGGACTACGGCGGCGCCAATGTGGCAAAGCCTCTGCATATCGGCCATTTGCGCCCTGCCATTATCGGCGAGACACTAAAGCGGCTGCACAAGTTTATGGGCTATAAAACCATCGGTGATGTACACTTGGGTGACTGGGGTCTGCAGATGGGTCTTATCATTGCGGAGCTGCAGGAACGTCAGCCCGAACTGCCTTATTTCGATGAGAATTTTACGGGGGAGTATCCCAAGGAATCTCCCTTCACCCTTTCTGAGTTGGAGGAGATCTATCCTACGGCATCTGCGAAAAAGACCGACCCGGTCTTTGCGGAAAAGGCGCATACCGCCACTTTTGAATTGCAAAATGGCCGTCGTGGCTACCGCGCCATTTGGGATCACATTATGGGTGTGAGCCTGCCGGATCTGCACAGAATTTACGATATTTTGGACGTTCATTTTGAGAAGTGGCTGGGCGAGAGCGATGCGGATCCTTACATCCCTGCTATGATCGAAGACCTGAAAAAGCGGGAGATCGCTGTGTTGTCCGAAGGCGCGTGGGTCGTTCCCGTGGCAGAGGAAGGGGATAAGAAGGAAGTGCCTCCTATGATCCTCGTAAAATCTGACGGCTCTGCTATTTATGCTACCACCGACCTTGCTACGATGGTGCAGCGTATGGCGGACTGGACGCCCGATAAAATGCTTTATGTCACCGATAAGCGGCAAAATCTGCACTTTGAGCAGGTTTTCCGTGCGGCGAAAAAGTCCGGCATTGTAAAGGAGACCACCGTTTTGGAGCACGTGGGCCACGGCACTATGAACGGCGCAGACGGCAAGCCTTTCAAGACCCGTGACGGTGGTGTGCTGCGTTTGGAGCAGCTTATCGGAGATATGACTGATTTTGTCCGCGCCAAGGTTGTGGAAAACAAGATCGTTTCCGACGATGAGGTAGAGGATACCACCCGGAAGATCGCCCTTGCTGCGCTTAAATACGGCGATCTGTCTAACCAGCCCACCAAGGACTACAATTTCGATTTGGAGCGGTTTGCCGCATTCGAAGGAAATACCGGCCCTTATATCCTCTATACTGTGGTGCGGGTCAAGTCTATCCTAAACCGCTACGGTGCTTGGGAGCATCTGCCTATCGCGCCTGCCGCCAATGAATGGGCAAAGGACCTGATGCTTGCCATCACCAAGTTTGGACCTACGCTGGAAAGCGCGCTGAAGACCCTGTCTCCTAACTTGATCTGCGCCTATATCTACGAGCTGTCCGGCACAGTGAACAAGTTCTATCACGAGACCCGCATCCTGACCGAGGAAAATGAGCAGCTGAAGGTTGGCTATATTGCGCTCATTGGTCTTGCCAAGCGGGTACTGGAGACCTGTATCGATATTTTGGGCTTTAGCGCGCCCGAAAAGATGTAAAATTCCATAATTCTCTTTCCAAGAAGAAAAATTGTGGTATAATAAAAGAAAAATATAGGAGGTTATTACTATGGCAAACAAATATGCAGGCACTAAGACGGAGGCGAACCTGATGGCTGCCTTTGCTGGCGAATCTCAGGCGAGAAATCAGTATACCTACTTTGCTTCCAAGGCGAAGAAGGAAGGTTATGAGCAGATCGCAGCTCTTTTCCTGAAGACTGCCGATAATGAAAAAGAGCACGCCAAGATGTGGTTCAAGGAGCTCGCCGGCATCGGCGATACTGCCGAGAACCTGAAAAAGGCAGCAGAGGGCGAAAACTACGAGTGGACGGATATGTACGCCTCCTTTGCAAAGACCGCAGAGGAAGAGGGCTTCCCCGAGCTGGCAGCCAAGTTCCGTCTGGTTGCTGAGGTGGAGCGTCACCATGAGGAGCGCTACCGCGCCCTGCTTGCAAATGTGGAGCAGGCAAAGGTGTTTGCTAAGGAAGGCGAGACTGTATGGGAGTGCCGCAACTGCGGTCATATTCACATTGGCAAGGAAGCGCCCGAGCTGTGCCCCACCTGCGCCCATCCACAGAGCTACTTTGAGGTCCACGCGGCTAACTATTAAGAAAAAAGGGACAGACTGTAAAAAAGTCTGTCCCAAAACTCCGATATTTGGAAAAATAATTGTTGCAAATTGTTTTCTCCCGTGTTATAATGCACGGTGTGCCCATTGTCGGAGTGTAATATTGGGATGTCGCCAAGCGGTAAGGCACCAAACTTTGACTCTGGCATTCGTAGGTTCAAACCCTGCCATGCCAGCCAAAAGCTGAGAGGTAGATTATCTCTCAGTATATGATCCGCTAGCTCAGTTGGCAGAGCAATTGCCTTTTAAGCAATGGGTCCGGAGTTCGAATCTCCGGCGGATCACCAAAAAAGCAGAT
>JAZSDE010000075.1:0-34438 GCA_045531015.1 Faecousia sp. | reverse complement strand
TACCGCCTGCGCCAGCT
Source organism: Faecousia sp. (assembly GCA_045531015.1). GTDB lineage: Bacteria > Bacillota > Clostridia > Oscillospirales > Oscillospiraceae > Faecousia. The sequence continues at coordinate 34,421 of JAZSDE010000075.1, read as the reverse complement.
CGTAGCCGTAAGTGGGCACGCCGTTTTCCAGCTCAAAGACCTCATAGGTATTCTTGTCGATCTCATCCTTGGGGGTAGCCGTGAGGCCTACCAGCGGCGCATCGAAATAGCTGAAAATATCCCGATACTTGTTGTAAATGGAGCGGTGGGCTTCGTCGCAGATCACCAAATCAAAATGCCCGCAGGTAAAGAGCTTTCCCTGCTCATCCTTCACGCTGTCGATGCAGTGCATCATCGTCTGATAGGTGGAGAATACGCAGTGGGCGGTATAATTGTCCTTATCTACGCACAAATTGGTGGTAGAAAGATCGGGCAGTAAGTTGGTAAAGCTCTTCTTCGCCTGATGCACCAGCGCATTCCGGTCAGCCAAAAAGAGAATGTTCTTCACCCAGCCGTGCTGCAGCAGCACATCGCACAGGGCAATGACGGTTCTGGTCTTGCCGGAGCCGGTAGCCATGACCAGCAAAGCTTTCCGGCGATTCTTCTTGTCAAAGGCATCGCAGACCGCCTTGATCGCACCCTCCTGATAGTAACGGCCGGCAATGTGCTTCTTCACCATCACATTTTTCAGGCTCGTCCGCATGGTGCGCAGGTTGAACATTTTCTCCAAATCCCGCTTGGAGTAGATCGTGGCGCATTTGCGCTCCGGGTACTGACCGTCTATGATGTGGGTCTCAAAGCCGTTGGTCAGGAAGATGGCAGGCTTGCGGCCGTACTTCTTCCCGAGGATCTCCGCATAAAGCTCCGCCTGCTGACGGCCTTTGGACACATCCACGCATGTGCGCTTGGCTTCGATCACCGCCAGTGGCTTGTGGGCATCGTCATAGAGCACATAGTCCGCATAGCCCACCTCGCTCTTGTTGGACATACCGGGCAACTCCACCTCGTTGATCCAGTCCTTGCCCTCCGTCCAGCCTGCATCCTCCAGCATAACATCAATATAATGCTTTCGGGTCTCGTACTCGGAAATGTCCAAAGGCTTAGGCACATAGGTCTGCTGTTGCTCGGTACGTCGGGCAGTAAGCTGCTCCTTCAGCGCCTTATTCTCTTCAATTAAAGCAGCCAAACTTGCCTCTCCCACTGGGAGAGGTGTCACCACGGGTGACGGAGAGGGTGTCCCTGTGGGAATAAGCGTAGGATCAAACTTGGTCTCCTCATATTCATCCGCATAGCAGTAGGCAACGAAATCCAGAAAGATATGCAAATTCTCAAGACACAGCATTGCCACCTCTTCCGTGATTTTGCCTGTGTTGTGGGCAGCAATATTGCCCTTTTTCCGAATCAATTCCATCCGGGTATAGATGTCCTGCCCTACGATGGCGCGGAATTCCTCCCGGCTCATCAGGCTCTGGAGGTTGTCCTGATAAGGCATCTCCAGCTCCTTGTCCACAGAATACATCCACTTTACGGCAAACTCCATTGCCCGCCGGCAATTGAGGATGCTCGCCGCCGGATCAATATGTAAGATCTTCTCCGCCGCAATGGCCACATCCGCAAAGGATGCAAACCCCGCCTCAGAGAGCAAAAATTTGAAGTTAGACATAAAAATCACCTTACTTCTTTTTTGAAGATCTATCATCAATCTTTCTATATTCTTCTACTATCAGCTTTACAAGTTCAATATACTGTTTTTGCGCACTTTTCCAATCACATTGGTATAAGCTATAGTGCAGTGCATCTAACTTTGGATGCCACTCTACTGGCACATACAAGTAAATGCGCCCTATACTCGCACCAGCCGTGGCTATATTATCTTTACTGCGAAATTCTGTAGCCGCACCAACATCCGTTAGAAAATGTTCATAGGCTTCTGTTCTTTTTGATAGTTTCTCTTTTTCTTCTTCCAGCTTTCTATCTTGTTTTGCTTTTTTAAGCTGAAAGCGGTTATTTGCAATTTGGTTAAACACCGGAACAAGAATAGAGAGTATAAGAGTAACCGCAATCGCAACCCAAGGTGCTAATGTATTTATATCTATTGGCATTTTCTTCACCTCTTTGGGAGTATTCTTACATTAATAGTTTTCAGCAATTTCTGTTTGCCAAGGATAGCTTGGTATGTTAATTAGTTAAGAAATATGTCAGCAAGCCACCAGCGGTGAGAGTTAGTAGATACCAAAGAAAATTAGATGCAATATTCTGAAAAACACCATTTAAGAATGTCTTGAGACCAGATTCTTTCTCCTCTTTATCCACTTCTACTTCGCTATGATTATTGGCCACAACATTGCCGTCACCTTTAATAATTACGCCATCATTGTTAATTTGTGTTTCCACATAAGTAACCGAAATCGGATTGTTTTCTTCTGTTTCGTCAAGCGATGTGTTTTCTACGAGATTAATAATTCGCTCAAGCATCACTTTTGAATCTGTGAATATTCTAATACCACAGAATGAATCAATAATCATAAACGCTATTTTCTTTTTTTCAGAATATGCAGACAAGTTAAAGCTAGTGAGACTATATCCGGCTTGTCCATATGCATTCTCAATAAACTCTGTTATTCCTTCACAAGAACAAGATATCTCAGATATATCAAAGATAAAGTCTGCGTTAATTTCAAGCTGAGGAAAACTTCCTTTGTGTAAAGCCTTGGAAAGCCAGTCATACGTGTTTTTCGTATCTTGAAAGGTTTTAACTCCATAGACATTCTTTATTGTTTTGTTGAAGCGTGCCATTCTCTTTCTCCTTGTCCAAAGTATTCTTGCATTAATGATTTTTTCAGCAATTCCAGTTTGGTAAGGCTCTGCTGGATTGCCAATTTTGATTTGTCTGTCTGTGCCACAAAAGTTGCAAACTGTTCTTGCTCATTCAATGGAACATCAATAATAGGCTTATTGTGGAACTTGTTTCTATTTAGAGTTGGCACTCCTGTGCCTTCTGTAAACCGTGATAAATCATACATTTGAAGAAGATAAGCCAAATAAATAATATTGTTTCCATGCGTATCAACAGAAAACAAAGAAGTATTTAGCGGCCAATAATCTCCCTCTGTATAATACACTTTACCAATGGTTCCAGAACGACCAGTAATAACTCCTCCACCTTGTACTTTAGCAACATTATGGCGGTCAAGGGCACCGTTTGAACCAAAGACTGGTATACCCCCATCTTGCTGTCTATCTTGCACAGGTAAATCAAAACCTCTTTGCATCTTTACTACATTGATAAAATCCGTTGTAGGTCGATTCTGTGTATTTCTAATTGGGTCACCAAACAGTTCGATAAATCGGGATTTGACGAACTCGTCCAACTTTGCAAGCTGCTCCTTCCGCAAGGTAATCAGTTCCTCAACCTGATTAAATGCCGATGCAATCCGATCCTGCTCTGTCATGTCAGGAACAGGGAATAATGTTGCACCCAGCTCCTTGGCGGATATTGCCATTTTAATTCCAGAACCATTTGCTTCGTCTTCATGCTGTTTCAGGTAATTTCGTAATAGCAAGTTAAAATACTGCTTATTATAAACTCCTGGTTTCAGACGAATCTTCATAATAGAGGGATGCATGATTCCTAAAGGTGCATCATCTGGCACAATATATGTTTCGCCAATCGTTCCTCGGCAGCTTACAATGATATCACCACCGTGGATGTTGAATCGCTTTAATTCCTCATATTTCTCACGATTAACATATCTTGTTTCGACATTCATTGTCTTTTTGATTGCGTGCTTCTGCTCATAGACCATGCAAAACGCATTGCTCTCATCAACAAAGGAATCATTCTTAAGACTACTACCAAATGGTCCTATAAACATTTCCTCAACATTATCGTTGAGAGACATATATTGGTATTTTGCCATCACAGCATCTCCTCCAATTCGGCGAGGCCGGCGGTGATCTGCATTTCCAATTCGTGCAGGTCGGCAAGGATCTCCTGTGTAGAGGGGTACTCCACGGGCTTATACTCCGTCTTTTTGTACTTGTTGATAGAGAGGTCGTAGCCGTTTTCTACGATCTCGCTTTTGGGTACGAAGAAGGATTTTGCGGTGCGGGGATTATTCTCCTCGTTATAAGGACCGTCGGGGACGCCGGTCCCTACATTTTGAATGGAGCGGAAGCGGGCAATGATGTCGGGGATGTCGTTGTCCTTGATCTCGGTGCGCTTATCGTCTAAAGAGAAGCCGTCGGCGGTCATATCGTAGAACCAAACCTTGTCCGTGCCGCCGTGGTTCGTCTTTGTGAAGATCAGAATACCGGTAGACACACCTGCGTAAGGCTTGAACACGCCGCTGGGCATGGAGATCACCGCCTCCAAGCGGTTGCCCTCCACCAGCTCCTTGCGGATCGCCTTATGGGCAGTAGAGGATCCGAACAGCACACCGTCGGGAACGATACAAGCGCACCGTCCGCCAATCTTCAGCATCCGCAAAAACAGCGCAAGGAACAGAAGCTCGGTCTTTTTAGTCTTGCAGACCTTTAAGATGTCTGCGGACACCGTATCTGCGTCCAAGCTGCCCTTAAAAGGAGGATTGGCAAGGATCAGGTCAAACTTTTCCTTATCCGGGTTCTGATCGCTGAGACTGTCCCGGTACTCGATATAGGGCGCATCCACCCCGTGGGTCATCATATTCATTGCGCCGATGCGGAGCATCGTCCGGTCCATATCGTAGCCGTAGAACATATGGTTCAGAAAATGATCCTTTTTCACCCGGTCGAAGAAGATTTCCTGCTTATGATTTGCCATCAGGTATTCTTCCGATGCCACCAAGAAGCCGGCCGTGCCGCAAGCCGGGTCGCAGATGGTAAAATTAGGCTTCGGCTGCATCAGCTCCACCATCATCTTGATAATATGGCGAGGCGTACGGAACTGGCCGTTCAGGCCGGACTGGGCGATCTTGGAAAGCAGGTATTCGTAGACATCGCCACGGATATCGCTGTCCTTCACCTTTTCCATTTGGTCATAAATTTGGTCTAAGCAGTCCACCACCTTGCTCAGAAGTAGCGGCGTGGGCAGCTTAAAAATGGCATCGCTCATATACTTGGAGTAAGCACTGTCCTTACCGCCACCCAAGCTTTTAATAAAGGGGAACACCCATTCCTGCATGATAGCATACATTCTGCCGGCATCCAAATCGTGGAATACCGACCATTTGAGCTGCTTGCCGTCGATCTTCCGCTCGCCGACCTCCACCTCGTCCGCAAAAATGCTCTTATAGGGTAGACCCAGCATAGCGCTTTCCTTCGCCCGAAGGTTATCGGTTGTATCCAAGTCGTGGATGAACATCAGATAAGTAATCTGCTCGATCACATCCAAGGGGTTTACCAAGCCGCCTGCAGCAAAAATATCCCACAAGCCGTCAATTCTGTTTTTCAGTTCGCCTGTAATCATATTAATCTATCTCCCTGTTCCAAGTGTAAGAAGTGTAACGGCCGCCACCAATTTTGATGATCTCACCGCTCTTAACGAGGTCGTTCAGCGCCCGCTGAACGGTGGTTTGGCTGATGTCCGGGCATTGCTGCAAAATCTCTGTCTTTGTGATCTTGCCGAGGTGTCCTTTGATAATATCCCGAACACGGTTGGGCTTTCGTGTGTTCTCGCTGACGATTTTCACACGCTCGGAAAATTCACGGTAAGCTGCCAAAATCACGCCCAACTGATAGGTAACGAAAGGAATATAGTCATTTTCTTCCTCGTGCCAACCAATAGAACTGTCCTGTAAATCGTCGTAGTAAGCGCCCTTTGTGCGTTCGATCAGCTTTTCGATACTGATGTACTTTCCCACATGGTAACCGGCGCGGTACAACAGCAGCAGTGTCAGCAATCGGCTCATACGGCCATTTCCATCGTTAAAGGGATGGATGCACAGAAAATCCAAAACAAAGACCGGGATCATCAGCAGCGGGTCGTACTGCCCGCTATTGCAGAGATCATCATAGGCCTGACACAGCTTTTCCATCGCCTCTGGTGTTTCCCAAGCAGCCACCGGAATAAAACGGATGTGCTTATTCCCTTGGGCATCTTCCTCGGTGATTTGGTTGTCCGCAGGCTTATAATTGCCGCCGATGTTCATACCGCTGTATTTATACATATCCCGATGGAGCTGCAGGATCATTCCGGGCTTAATGGGAATGTATTCGTAATTTTTGTGGATGGTCGCCAACACATCACGGTAACCAGCGATCTCTTTCTCGCTTCGGTTACGGGGTGTGGTCTTGTCCTTTACGAGCTTCTGTAGTCTTTCGTCGGAGGTACAGATGCCCTCAATGCGGTTGGATGCCTCAGTACTTTGAATCCGGGCAATCTCAATCAAATGGGTCAGCTCGTCCTCCTGCACTTTTGCGTGTTCACCCTTGTGCTCATGAATCTGCGCCAGTAGCTGCACGATCTCCGGTGTCAGAAGTACCTTATATATTTTCTCGTAGTTAAAGTTGCGCATAGTTTTACCCCACTTTAGAAGTCTGCTTTTATTATATGCTTATTGTGTCCATTCGTCAAGTTAATTTAGTCATTTTTATACAAATGAACAAATTGAAGCATTAAAAAGCGCTATTAAAACCACATCAAAAAATAGACCACAGCCTAAAAATCTAAGCTGTGGTCTATTGTTTTGTTTTATGATTTCCTTTTTTCCTTTAGACGCCGGCAGAAGGTGGAACGGGAGATTTCCAATCGCTGCAGCGCCTCATTTTCCGATATCTTTTTCTTGTCAAAATCGGCAGCTATCCGCTCAAAAAGACTCGTGTCAAAAATTCAAGATTTTCCTGAAGCAGACTTTAGATTATTTGTTTATTGGCGTGCGGTTTGCCCCTCAGCAAACACACCATCCCTCTTTCTCATAAAAGCATTGAAAAATACCGCAAACATGATACAATGACATAAAAAGTAGCAAAGGAGGGCTTCTTATGTACGATAAAGTATTAACGGAAAAGGTTTGCAACCTCACATGTACCAAAAGTGATGTAGTTAGAGATCAGACAAAAGTAAAGTACGACATTGTGCACCCATTCAGAAAGTATTACAGTGCACAAGCAATGAAAGGTGCCATTGAAAAATTCCAATACAATGAATGGGACGACCAAACGCTGTCTCACTGGGCATGTATCTATTGCTGGATCTTATTGGGCGGATGTGATTATGACCATATTACTGCAGACCTTGATACATTCGAAAGCTTCTTGCGAGATGTCATCACATGGGATTTAGATGGTCTGTCGTTCTTCCGTGTTGAAGATTTTGATGATTACATTGAAATGATGCACAAGACAAAACAGTTCTATGAAGACTTCGATCATATATGGCAAACCCGAAAGGAATGGAAGGCTGTCTATGCCATGATCGGTCCTAATGCCGAAGAAAACGGTGATCAATATGTTGCTCTTGTGAATGACACAAGGAAGGAGTATATGCTTATTTTTTCAGATCATTTGGAGAATGGATTTGAGGACGCGCATTTTAAGTTTGTTAGTGAGGATGCATTTATCGCTTTCGTAGAGCAGCTTAAAAACACGAACTATAAGATACTTAGTTGTTCGGAAGAGTTCTTCTACATGGAACTGGAAGATTTATAAGCTATATTTATCACACCTACAAAATACCGGTAGCACTCCATAGAATGCTACCGGTATTTCGTATACACATAAAATTATTTAAGCGCCACGCCGTCGTGGAAGGCTTGGCCTACCGCCTCACCCAGCACCAGGTACTTATGATTCATGGAATCGTAGGTGATCGGCTGCAACTTGGCTGCGTCCACTTTACCATTCTCGCCCAATACAGACTCGTCAGCACAGACATTGACAATGCGTCCCACCAATCTGCAGGATTCTTCGTCATAGGAAATGACCTCGCACTCCAGTGCCATAGGCAGCTCGTCGATTAGCGGCGCATCTACAAACTGGGATTTTGTAGCGTGGAAGCCGGCTTTTGTGAACTTGTCCGGCTCCTTATTGCCGGAGACAATGCCCACATAATCGCAAGCCGTCAGCAATTTTGCTGTGGCCATAGACACGGTAAATGCCTTATGCGCCAGCAGGTTTTCCGCTGTCTTGTGAGAGGAATCCACGCAGATTGTGATCTCCATTTCTTCGCTGATGCCACCCCAAGCTGCATTCATAGCATTGGGTGTGCCGTCTGCATTATATGTTCCGATGATATATACCGGCATAGGATAGCACATAGGCTTTGCGCCAAAATTCTTACGCATTTTATGTCCTCCGTTATCGATTCTTAAACTTTTGTTGTCATATCTAAGGTCATCCTACCATAGGTTGCTTCGTGTGTCAAGTTTGTTGTATCTTTTAGTTTCTTGGATAGAAACACTTTCAAAACATCAACTTTACAGACCATTTTACGGCTATTTTTCCAAAATAATACAGAAATTTCGAACTTTTTGAGAACTTCCAAATTTTCTTTCCTCGTGCTTTAACCGTAGTTCATAATATGGGCAACAAGGCGCAGATTGCGTTCGATGAGAATATTGCGCGCCTCGATATCCCCTTTCTCCACACGGTCTAAGTAATAGCTTTCTTCTTCCTCCGTCAGGGGCTTTGGAAAACTCCCTGTGGACAGCTGCAGTGCGTACATAAGTCCGCTGAGCATCAGCCATACAGCGGCAACCATACGCGTCACCTCCAATAAAGAGTATTCCCTACAGCAAGTCCAGTTTCCTGCTTTTTTCTCCCATCAAATGCACACTAAAAATGAGCCACTGTTTTTACCTAATACAGTGGCTCATTATTTAATTATCTTTTACCGTTTCATCGGTGATGGTTGCCATAGCTTCCTCCATAGACATACCTGCAGCTATTGCTGCCTTGCGCGCCGCATTGACGGCATTGATGGTCTTAACCCGCTTGCCGTCCAGCTCATAGCCCTTCATAGAGGCCAAACACAGCACCCAGGCACACATGGGCACCAAACAGAACAGAGCAATGACCACCCAATTCATCCCCTCCACATAAGGGGTCGCCTTGGTGGGCAGCTCTTCCACTCCGATAAACAGCAGCGCAATGGAAACAACCGTAGCAGAAAGAGAGGAGACCAGTTTATCCACCAAGCTGAAAAGCGTACCCATAATGCCGGGGATAAATTTACCGGAGCGGTAGGTCTCATAGTCCGCGCAATCCGCAACCATAGGAATAGGCATATCTGCGGTGGAGTAGTACGCGCCGTAGCCCACGCCGAAGAACAGTAAAAACAGTATGGTGTACAGATTAATGGTGATTTTAAAATCCGAAACAAACAGCGCGCCTTCGTAAATGCTCAAATTCCACGCAGACTCGCCAAATTTCCACATTAGCAGCATAACCAGTACACCGATGTAGCAAATTAGCGCCACAGTCACATAGGTCATTAGAGACTTCCTTTGGCCATACTTTTGGGAGGTGCGGACAGTCAGTAGGAAGAAAGGCGCAGAGAACACATAACCCATAACCATCATAACCAGATACAAACTGTCGTAACGGTTTTGGCCAATCACCTGCCCAGTTTCGTTAACAGTCGTTCCGAACTGGGTCATACAGCCATAGAGCATACACAGCACAGTCACATTGGTAGCAATGGACAGCGCCAGCTTGCAGCCGCCGCCGGCAATCATCAGTCGCTGCAGAGGTTTATTGTTCTTAATGATGCCGATATACTCGGAAACCTTCACCTGTTCCTGCTTGCCGCCAAGGCCAAAGTACTTGGATTGATCCTTTTCCCAAATACCGATCACAGCCAAAATAGTCAAAACCACTGAAACCGTAATGCCGATAGGGGTCATAATTGCAAACCAAGTGGCGTTGTAGTCACCTGCAATATTGTCACCTGCCATGATCGGGCCTACAAACTGCATCACACCCATACCGGCGAGGCTACCGATGGTATTAAACACCGTAAATAGTGGCCGTTGTCTGGGATCGCTGGTCAGAACCGGCTGGGCAGAGCGGGTAACGGCAGTCTGGAAAGTATAGCCGATGACCCACACTGCATAAAGAACAATAAACAGCGTGTAGCGCAGCCACATCATTGTAGCCGGCACCAGCGGCGTCAGCAAATACAGCGCAATCACAGACAGCGCCATAACAGCATTGCCAATCACCATAAACGGGCGGAACTTACCGAATTTGCCGTCGGTTTTGTCCATAATTGCGCCGATAATAGGGTCGGTAATGGCATCGAAAACACGCATACCGGTGACCATAAAAGAGGCGAACACCATTGCGATCCCCAAAACTTTGTTGCCAAACGTCGCAATATAGGAAAGGATCAGGACAAAGTAAACATTGGTTGCGCCGTTGTTCATAGGAAACAGCGCCAGCTGATAGAATTTGGCACGATTTATGCCGCCATTTTCACGCATAGAAAATCTCTCCTAAATAAATTATCATTACGAATTTCCTCGCAATGAAACGAAAATCAAGTCCAGTTACCGCCATTTCCGCCGTCCTTTTTAAGCTTGTAGGACGGATTGGGCTTACTTACACGATGGATCACAGCCCCATCCCGGAGACATCCGGATACCGCCTCGATCTTCGTCTCCCCGGTATTTTCGACCTTAAAGGTAAAGACGTGGCTACCGGTTTGGGTGTCCACCTTCTTGCCGTTTGCATAGAGGGTCACCGTATCCTGATTGGAATAGACTTTGATTTCCGTAATTTTTTCCACCCGATCTGCAAAGCGCTTGCCGCAGATGTGAAGGAAAGGTTCCTTGCTCCAGTGGGCTTTGTAGATATAGAAAGAATCCTTCCTAATCTTCCGATCAAAGGTCACAAGACCCTTATGATTCATACCAGGCTCACCGCCCTGATTTCGGGCATCCGCAGCAAAATCGAACATATTCCACAGGTGGGTCGCCCACATAAAGGGACGCTTCTCAAAAAACTTCAGCATATACTCGTTGTACTTACACTGATATTCTTCGGATTGGTCCCCCCTTTTCGGATGGGCGCTGTGGAGATTGGGCATGCATTCGCAGCCGTACTCCGAATAACCTAAACACCGGTCAGGATACTTCCAGTGGAAGAAATCCACCCAAAGGTCGTTCAGGAACATACCGGGCACATACCAACCCAGATACAAATTCCATGAAACAATATCCGAAACCTTATGCGCCACGGGATTGAAGGGACCGCAGACCGCATAGCAGGCCAGTGTAGTAAGGCGGGAGGGATCCATCTCGTGAATCAGGTCATTGAGAACACGGTGGTTATCCAGCATATCCTTCTTCTCTTTGGTGGAGATGGTGATCTCATTGGAGATGCCCCAAACGCAGATGGAAGGATGATTATAATTCTGGACAATAAGCTCCTTCATTTGGGAAATGGTATTCTCGCGGCCACCCACCATATGCTCGGAGATATAAGGAATCTCCGCCCAAACCACCATACCGTACCGGTCACACAGATCGTAGAAATACTGATCGTGCTGATAGTGGGCAAGGCGGATGGTGTTGGCGCCGATCTCACGGATCATAGCCATATCGATGTCGTGATGCTCTTTCGTAATGGCATTGCCGATGCCCTTCCAGTCCTGATGGCGGCAAACGCCCCGCAGGGGGTAGCTGCGGCCGTTGAGGAAGAAGCCCTCCTTGGGATCTACACGGAAGGTGCGGACACCGAAATGGGTAGAAACCTCGTCCACTGCTACGCCCTCCACCATGAGCGTAGCCACGCAAGTGTATAGATAGGGATCGTCTATACCGTCCCACAGATGGACACCCGAAATTGTCAGGGTGGTGTCGGCACCCTCACCGGAAGCCACCACATTGCCACACTGATCCAGCAGCTTCACGCAAACGGTGCTGCCGGGAGCATTGTGCCAAGTGCGCACTCGCACAGAGCCGTCTTTTCCGACAACCGTAGGGGTAACGGCAACGCCGGAGCCGCCGAAGTAATCTAAATCAAAATGGTTTTCATTCACCGTAAGCAGCATCACATCCCGGTAGATGCCGCCGTAAAAGGTAAAATCCGCCTTTTGGGGATATACCCGGTCATTGACAGAATTATCCACTTCCACAAGAAGATCGTTCTCTTCCCTTAGATGCGCAGTAATATCCGCGCGGAAGGTGGAATAGCCGCCGTCATGGGTGGCAACGGCCGTTCCGTTTAGAATTACCTTAGCGGAAGCATTGACGCCTCGAAATTCCAAATAGACCCGCTCCTGTAGGCCAAAATCAGGCCTTGGGAAAGTCTTATGGTACTGGCAAGTGCCGCGATAATAGTCATTGCCGCCGTCCTGACCGTCGATATTATTCCAGGTATGGGGAATGTTTACAGGGGTACAGGTACCGTCGTGGTAAACAAAAACCCAATCCTGATTGAGAAGTGTCGTTTTACGCATTTTGTTCTCCTTTCAGGCCACCGCGATCATCTCGGCACCTGACTTATAATCAGGAAGCACCCTTGCGGGTGCTTCCCTGCTCTGAGAAAATTAATAATCTTCTAAGTCTTGCTTTTTGGCCCGCTTCCACGCAGCCTTTGCTCTCTTCATTTCCGCTTTCAGGCCCGTTCTCTTCAGTCTCTTGCTGCCCAGTACCCACATTACAATAAAGGGAACGGACAATATGCCGAGGATCCAAGTGATATTTTGGGCCAAAATCAGGACCTTGGGAGTTGCTTTCTTAACGATGGTATTCTCGCCAATACCGTTCATAGCGGCAGAATTGATAATCGTGTACAGGTTGTGGTGCATAGCCTCAACCAGTGCGTTCACAACAACAGGATCGGGGTTTTCACCGCCAATGGTTGCCTTCAAATCGTCGGTCGCATAGGACATCATTGCGTCAAAGCAGGTAACACCGCCTGCCACGATAGCGGCAGATGCGTCACAGTAGTCAGTCAGGATATTGTCGGTGATATACATAGCCTTATTGCCCCACTCACCGCGCAGAATGCCGGACATCAGATTCTGATTGAAACCGGACCAAGTGGTACCCCAGCGGGTATAGGCAGTCATAATGCCGCCGCGGCCGTTATTCTCCTCCAGCGCTTTCTGGAAAGCCTTTAGGTAGATCTCGCGGGCGGCCTGCTCGGTGAGCCAAGCAGCCTGACCCAAGCGATCCTGCTCGGAGTCGTTGAGCGCAAAGTGCTTGAACACAACGTCGATGCCGTGGTTTAGGAGTGCGGAAACCTCTGCGTATGCCATTTCGCCAGCCAGGAAGCCGTCTTCAGAGTAGTACTCAAAGTTACGGCCGCCGTAGGGAGTACGGTGGGTATTCGCGCCGGGGCCATAGAGGCAGGAAACGCTTGCATCCAAACAGTCGTATGCGATCATTTCACCGACTCTGTACATAAGCTCCGTATTGAAGGTAGCCGTCATAACATCCTCGGAGGTAAATGCGGTAGCCTCTGCGGACTTACCTTCCATAGTAACCAGACCGCCGCCGAAGAGAGAAACGGTAAGACCCTGCGGACCGTTCTCATCGCGGGAGCCGGGCGCATTGACAGAGGGAACAGGATGTCTCCAGTGGAAGCAGTCTGCAACAGTAATCAGCTCTTCCATAGTGAGGTTTTCAAGGAGCTTATTCCACGCAGGATCGTCGTAATCCTTCGCTGCCTTAACCCCATCCTTATCCTCGTCCATATTAAACATATCGTAGAGGGTCAAGCCGTTGGCTGCCTCCAGAACAGGCAGCTTTTCCCATTCCTCCGGATACGCATAGAAATCTCTGCCGATTTCGCTCCAGCGGTCGATGGCAAGCTCTCCAATCATCTTTTCGATGATCTTAAGCTGGATGTTCTCGCGCCAAGTGTCGCTCCAGTCACTTCGGGACAGGAAAGTAACAACATCCTTGCCATAGTACAAATTGGGATCTGCATGGTCAAGCTGGTTGGTGATCTCAGTGCCGTTAAGGGACTTTGCGTAGGTCTTGCTGTCAAACGCCATATCCCAACCGTAAACCAATTCGGTCTTACCCTCTGCGTCCATACCGTCCGCTGTGGTTTTACCGCGGGCAGCCAAAACGTTATTGACTGCATCGTGGGCGTCTGTAGCGGCAGTCAGGTAATAAGTGCCCTCGTCCAGGATATAGGTCTTTGCGCCGTAAGCATCGTAGGCAGCCATATCGCGCTCGTCCACCTGGATGGTTAGATCCTCATATGCGCCGGGCGCAAGCACCTTGGTTTTGCCGAAGCCCACCAGCTGAACAGCGGACTTTTCAACCTTATTGTCGATGTCATACTGGGTGTAGGGAGAGGAAAGGTAAACCTGAACGGTTTCCTTGCCGGGTGTGTCACCGGTGTTGGTAACGGTTACGGTAACGTTGTAGCACTTTTCACCGTGGGCATTTACGCCGGTTTCAACAGTCATATTACTGTATTGGAAGGTGGTGTAAGAAAGGCCGTGACCGAAAGTAAAGGCAACTTCCTTGCCATACTGATCGGCATAGTTACCGGCATTCCCCTGCCCCATAACCGCGTCAAAGTATCTGGTCTCATAGTACTTGTAGCCTACATAGATACCTTCCTGATATACCATATAGGTAGAGGCCTGAGACGGTACCTGACCGTTATAGTTGGCATACTGGAGGGCGATGTAGTTGTGCATTGCGGGAGAGGAAAGGTTGTCGTAGCAGTAGGTATCCACCAAGCTGCCGGAGGGATTCACTTTACCTGCCAGGATATCGGTAACCGCATTGGTTCCGCTGATACCCAAACCACCGACCCACAGACAGGCGTCAACATCGTAGTCATTCAGAAAATCGACCTGCAGGGCGTTGGAGGTGTTGATAAGAACAATAATGTTAGAGATTTTGCCTTGCTTCTTAAGATTATCCGCATAGGCCATCAAGGCTCTTTCATTATCATTGAGGGCAAGGTAGTTAAACTGGCTCACAACGCCATCGCCATCCACGTAGCCGGGGAATGCGCAGTCATAGCCCTCACCGCCCACGCGGGAGAAGGTGACAATCACCGCATCGCCGTAAGAGGCCATAGATTTTTTGACATAGTCAGGATAGTTTCTCGGATTGATTTCGGAGATGGGCGCCTGTCCGCCCAAGGTAGCATTCTCACCACCGGTGCCGCCTTCGGCGGCATCCTTCTTCAGCTGTTCGGCCTCTTTGCTGTTATACCAGTTCCAAAGCGTGCCATTTACTTTAAAACCGCTCTTTTCCAGAGCTTCCTTCAGACTATCTGCCTTGGATGCGTCCACATTACCGGAACCGGTACCGCCGTAGGTAAGGTCCACAGAGTTGACAGAGAGGGTGGAGACTTTTGCGCCTTGCTTAAGCGGCAGCGCGCCGTTGTTAAGAAGCAGGGCTGCGCCTTCCGACTCTACTTCATAGCACAGCGCCTGGCCTGCCTCCAATCTTTCTTCCTGAGAAACGCCCATACCGGGGTAATAGATGGCGTTATTATCTCTGTTTTCCAGTTGCCAGAAGCTGTTGCCGGGGAGCAGGAGGGAAATCGTGTTGTCAAACATGCCAAGAACGATGTTGAGCGGGATCATAATGACCGTTAAAATCGCGCAGATCAGCGCAACAGCCTTCCAAGGGCTAACAAATTTACGCTTTACCCTTTTGTAGGTTTTCTTAGCCTGCATATACCTGGATTTCATTTCGTCCATTGTTCTTCCTCTTTCATCATATATTTCGTTTTGTGATTTTAAAAGTACACCATCCTACAAATATAATTCTAACATTCTATGTTCCATTGGTCAACAACAATTTACCCATATTTTGCGCAAACGTCACAGTAATATTTGTATAAAAGCACCATAGCCTTCCCAAGTGTCCTTTCTTCTGTTTTATACAACCGGTTATTTCATCCTATCCCCTGCGGAAAGTCCGTTTTCCTGCCTTTTTTGCATCAAAAATGCCGCTCTTAGGCGGCACACTTATTTTTGAAAACCATACGTTCCGGTCAAGGGATCTTCAAAAAACGGGATATGTGGCGGCAGGAAAGTAAGGACTGTAAATACAGCCGCAATGAGACAAATCAGTATGAAAGCGAACTGAGAGCCAATCCGGCAGGTATATCCGCGCTGAAACAATTTCGTTTCTATCCAGTAGACAATCCCTGCGGCGAGGAAAAAGAGCGTAATATTAAACCAATCTGCCTTCACACCCAAAATACCGGTGTAGCTGTAATATACTGCTGGAATCAGTGCAAGGCCAATCAGAATCCCCATTAGCTTAATACACCAAAAGGATCCTATCTCTCTTCCCCAAAAGAAGTATTCTAAGATTACAAAAACCAGCATCGGATAAAACAGCAATTTCAGATGCTCCCATATGGATTCATTCACCGCTGAGAAAAGCGCAACGATTACATTTCCCCCTGTCCAGTCAAATAGGAAATGTAAAAATGTACCTACCACCGCTGTAAAAATAAGCCCTACCATCTGCCAATAGGGAATTGCCTTTTTCATAAGATAACACCTCGTTTTTTTGATATAGGCAAATATATTCCCGTTTTAGCCTTGTAATTCCCGAACAAATTATGACCGAGCTGCAAATATGCTTTGCAGCTCGGTCATTTTGTTAAAGCCTAATCCTCAAGATGAAAGGCCTTCTTCAGGTCTTCCACTTCCTCGTCAGTGATCCGATCCACCTTGCCAAGCGCGCTGGCGTTGATCAGCGAATGGGCGGTTGCCTCCAAAACCTCCAGCCGGACAAAGGCCTGCAGCAGGCTGTTGCCGGTAACAATGACACAGTTATTTTCCACCATCATAGCGGGATGGGCTGCATCAAAGTCTCCCGAAATTGCCTTATGATCATAGATCTCCCGATAAGGCAGCTTCTTAATGTCCCGCAGCAGGATATAACTTTCCGGGATCGTTCTGGGGTCGAAGCCGCTATCCGTAATAGCAAAGGCCATAGCGTGCAGCGGGTGAGCCTGCAAAATAGCGCGGATCTCCGGGTGGTTTTTGTAAATGCTCTCGTGCAGATGGACAGCCCGGGAGGGGGTCTTTCCCAGCTCCTTCATACCGCCCTTGACTCGCACCAAATCATCCTCTTCCAAATAAGCCCGATCTTGTCCAAAGGGCGTAATCAGGAAGCTGTCATCTGCCAAACGGACAGAATAGGTGCCGTGGGTGGCTGTGAACAGCCCCTGGCGGTAGGAACGCTTAATGAGGGTGATCATATCCCGGCGGGCAGACAACTCCTCGGAGGTAAAGGTACGGGGAATAAAATCATCCAGCTTGGTGTGGTGATTGGTGACCGCAATGCGGTGCTCCTCCTCGTTAAGGCTCTTGATCTTACCGATCCGGGTAGCTTGGATTTCCAAGTCTGCCGCAAAGTTCAGCGTCTCAAAGCGCTGGAACGCAGTAAACATATCTTGCGCGCCGATGCATACGCCGTGATTTTCCAAGATAGCAATATCGCAACCCTCTGCAAAAACCGCGCCGATCTTATCGCCTAAGTCTTCACTGCCGGGCACGCCGTAAACAGCGATCTTCGCATCCTGACAGATACGGCGGATAGAGGGAATGAGGTCTAAGTTAGGGATCCGGCTGGCGATGGAAAACGCCACCAACGCAGGAGGATGCGCGTGGAGCACAGCCTTCAGATCGGGACGCATCTTATAGACCGATGCGTGGAAAGGGAATTCGGAAGATGGTCTGTGAGGGCCAACGATGGTGCCATCGGGCTTTACGCAAATGATGTCGTTTCTTGTCAGCGTGCCCTTATCTACACCGGCCGGTGTGATCCAAATATTGCCCTCGTTATCCATAATCGACAGGTTACCGCCGGAGGTGGTGGTCAGTCCCTTGTCGTAAATACGCTGCATAAACATGACCAGTTGGTCAGCGGGGTGAATGTAATTAATGTTCATATACACACTCCTCTACTCAGATCGAAAGGCGTTGACGTCCACCGGGGACGTCAACCCTTTTATTTCGTTATTTCTTGCCCGCTAAGGACTTGCGATACTTTTCGCTCTCCCAGTTAGCGATGAAATTCTTGGCTTTTTCACCCATAGTGGACAGAGGGTGTCCGGCAGCCTTAATGTGGTTAATGACAAAGACAACAGCAGTTAGGGTCTCCGCCAGCACCTGCGCCTTCTTGCCGTCCATCCGCATCAGCACCTTGCCGGAATCGGAGTAAGCAACACACTGCCCCTCCTCTACCTCTGGCTTATCCATACCAAAGGTGCCGATCAGGAACACCATCTGGTCGGGGTACAGAGGCTGCTCCAGCAGGAACTGCTCGGTGTACGCGCCGCCCTTCAGCGCCTCGGTCAGATAAGCAGTATCTGCCTCATAAAGACCGGGCTCGATTTCCTTGATCGAGACCTTGGGGAAGGTATCGCCGGTAATACCGAATGCCTTAGCAAGACGCTCGTTGGCATCGGCGTGAAGCCGCAGTACAGCATCCGGATCGTCATCGTGGGCGATGATGCCGTGGTTCTGCATAATGATGATACCGGGCACCTTGCCTGTCTCTTTTTCCACCCGCTTCATTTCGTCGCGGATGGCAAAGGTCAGGTTTGCGCCGGGATCTACATAAGGCACCATACCCCAAGAGTAGTCTGCATCCGCAAATGCAGCGGTGCAGATCTCCTTGCAGTTCACAGAACAGGCAGCAAGGTTCGCATAAACACTGTGGGTGTGGACAACAAAGGTCTTGAGGATGGAATGGAAGCCAGCTTCTACAGAAGGACGCAGCTGCTGGAGGCCCTCAATGACCTTTACAGATTCCTTTGCCTTTGTGGAGCCGGCAGTCTCTACATTTTCAAACTGCTCCGGCTCACTTGTGAGATAAAACTCCCGCACAGCCGCGCCGTCAAGGACGGCATAAGCGGAATTGGGGGTAATGTCGCTAAGGCAGAAGCCGGAAGCCTTGATCGCCATCAGGCCGCCGCCTAACTTTACAGAGGTGTTGCCGCCACCGCCTTGCACATAGTCGGCGCGGCTGCCGGCGATGCCGGAAACCCTTGAGAATTCCTCTAAAAGCTTAGCATTTTCTTTAAAAAACATTTTTCTTTCCTCCGTTCAAGCACGCTTTGCCAGAACTTCTTCCTCGTAAGCCCTTACGGTAGCAAACCATTCGCCGTCAGCAGGCGCGCCGCATACACGGCAGTACTCTTCCCAAATCTCGCCGAAAGGCATCGTCTTGAGCTCCTCAGAAATAACCATCAGCTCCGTCCAGTTGCTCTCGTTCTGCATAGCAGTCAGGTCAGGGGTGCAAAGTGCCATTAGGAGAGCCTTTTGCACATTGCGGAAGCCAACCGTCCAAGCGGAGATGCGGTTGATGGAAGCGTCAAAGTAGTCAAGTGCCAGCTTTACAGAGCCTTCCAGGCCACCGCAGCGAACGATCTCCTTGCACAGTTCTTTGGTCTCATCGTCCAGCAGAACCACATGGTCGCTATCCCAACGAATAGGGCGGGTAATATGCAGAGCGATCTCCGGGAAGAAGGCCAGCAGAGCGGGGATCTTGTCGGAAACCACTTCGGTGGGATGGTAGTGACCGTTGTCCATAAGCGGGATGCAGCGATCCTTATTGACAGCGGCATAGCTAAGGCTGAACTCGGCAGAGCCAACAGTGTAAGCTTCCACGCCAATGCCAAAGACCTTGCTCTCTACGCAGGGCTTGACCTTATTAAAATCAAAAGGCTCACTCAGGATCTCGTCGATAGACTCCTTATAACGGACACGGGGACCCATACGGTCAGCAGGAATATCCTTAAAGCCGTCACCGGTCCAGATATTCATAACACAGGGCTGACCCAACTCTTCCGCAAAATAATTGGAAATACGGATACAAGCCTTGCCGTGATCGATCCAGAACTTACGGATCTCGGGATCGGGGTGAGAGAGGGTCAGGCCGTTTGCCTTAGGATGGGAGAAGAAGGTGGGGTTAAAGTCGCAGCCCAGACCCCGCTCCTTGCAGAAATCCACCCACTTTTTGAAGTGCTTAGGCTCCAGCTTGTCGCGGTCCGCCCAGTCGCCGTCCTCAAAGATGGCATAGGAGGCGTGAAGATTCATTTTCTTAGTGCCGGGGCAGAGCTTCAGTACCATATCGAGGTCTGCCATCAGCTCCTCGGGAGTACGGGCGCGGCCGGGATAGTTGCCGGTGGTCTGAATACCGCCGGTCAGCGGCTTATTCGGATCGGTGTCGAAACCACGAACATCATCACCCTGCCAGCAGTGCAGAGCCAGGGGTACATTCTTCAGTTTTGCGATGGCAGCATCGGTATCTACACCCAATGCGGCATATTTTGCTTTTGCTTCTACGTAACTCATTATTTGACCTCCATCTGTATTTTGAGATTGCCCAAGGCCGTGGCCTCGATGGGCAATGCGATCACTTGTTTACCTGTAGCTTCCTCGGTAAGACGGTTCAAAAATCCGTTCTTTGCGCCGCCGCCTACGATGTACAGCTTTTCATATTTTCTGCCGGTATTGGCTTCCAGCTCGTCGATGGCCTGCTTGTAGCTGATAGCAAGGGAGCGGTAAGCACAGCGGAAATAATCGCCAACCGTTTGGCAGGCATTTCCGGTAGCGGTATCAAAGGCCGCCTTCATACTCTTAGGCGACAGGAACGTCTGGGCGTTTGCATCAATGAAAGCATCGCATGTGCTCTCCTCGGCCATCTTTACGATTTCCGGGAACTTGGTGTCCGGGCACAGCTCACGCTGCAGCTCGTTTACCAGCCACATACCCATAATGTTCTTCTGATAGCGGTTGTAGCCCACACCACCCTCATTGGAATAGTTGGCTTTTTCACTGCCCGCATCGGTGATGGGCTTGGGAGTCTTTACGCCAAGCAGCGACCAAGTGCCGGAAGAAATATAAGGATGGTTGCCCTCCATGGGGATGCCTTCCACCGCAGAGCCTGTATCGTGGGTCGCGCAAAGCACCACCTTGATACCTTCATATTCGCCAATAACTGTACCGGGCTGGGAGGTCTCGGGGAACAGTGCCTTGGGATAGCCCAAAGCTTCCACGATCTCCATATCAAATTCACCGGTTTGGGCATTGAGTATACCTGTAGTGGTGGCTTCGGTGTATTCCCGGGCTTTCACGCCGCAGAGCTTCCAGAGCAGATACTCCGGGATCATCAGCATATCCGTAACGCCCTCGAGCCGGCCGTTTACCTTATCATCATAAAGCTGATAGATGGTGGTAAAGGGCTGGAACTGACAGCCGGTACGGGCATACAGCTGCGTAAAGGGCATTTTCTCATGTACCTGCGGGATCACCGCTTCCGTACGGTTGTCCCGATAGGCATACACGGGCAGAACCTCCTCGTCTCCCTTGAGCAGCACATAATCCACGCCCCAAGTGTCGATAGACAGGCTCTCAATGGATGGAAATTCCGCCTTTGCCTTTTCAATTCCCTCTTTTACGTACCGGACAAGTCCCGCAATATCCCAAACGAGATGGCCGTTCTGCTGGTGGACACCGTTGGGGAAACGGAAAACTTCCTTTGTTTGGATTTCGCCATTTTCCATCCAGCCCACAATGTGTCGGCCGGAGGATGCGCCAATGTCAATTGCCAAATAGTATTGCATAAAAAAAGCCTCCTCTCTCATTCTAACGCCATATTACTATGGCAAGAACAAAAAAAGGAGGTCTTGTGTTTTGTAAAAAAGTGTCCTCTCTTGCAGTTACTGATTGTCCCGGTAATGCTTGGGAGATTTGCCGTAAGCCTCGGCAAATATCCGGTGAAAATAGCTGATATTCTCGTAACCTACGGCGATGGCAATATCGGCTACATTTCTGTCCGTATTGCGAAGGAGGTATGCGGCCTGTGCCAACCGCTTTTCCTGCACAAGCTGGGTATAGGTCTTTCCCGTTTTCCGTTTGATCTCCCGGGAGAGCCAAGAGGCATCATAATGGAGCCGATTGACCAGATCCGCAAAGCTGCCACCGACGTAATTCTCCTCCACATACCGCAGCACCTGCCAAGCGATGGTATCCTCCGGATCAGCGGTGGTCAAATCCTCTGTGTGAGCAAGCATCTGCATAAAAACCAGGGTCATAGTCATTTGGCTCATTTTCCGTTTGTTGGGCGTGTCTCGGATGAGAATCCAAAGAAGATTTTCCAGTAAATTTTGGATAGGTTTATCCCCGGAAACGTTAAAATGGAGATAGCCCACATCCGGACTTTTTCCGCACAGGCAGTCAATGAGGAACTTCCGCAGAGGGGTAGGCTCTTCACCGATCATAGACAGAGGCGTGGAGAAAAACTCCGGCAGAACGATAAAATTCACCGCCAAGTCCTTCTCCCCCGCCCGGCATACCTCGTGGGTGGCGCTTTGACTGAGGAAAAGCAGCTCGCCCTGCGCCAGCTTGATTTCTTTTCCGTTGACGATGTGGGTAGTCTCTCCGCTAAACATATAGACCACTTCCACATAGTTATGGGTGTGCTCCGGGAAATGAATAAAACGAGTATGGGGACGGATGGTAATGAGCTTACCGGCGGCCAGCAGCTTGCGGCTGTTAACCGTGCTGCCCTGCTCCTGCATATAAAGGTCCCGGTCAATATCCCGGCGGCCGTCTAAAATTTCCTTCTCCTCCGCCGTAATAATCCGCAGCTTTTCAAACAGTATGGGATCCATAAATCTCCCTCCCCCCGTGTTTTCTTTATTATAGCACATTCTGTCAAAAAAGGACAAGTCCAAAGACTTGTCCTTTTTATCAATTTCCGTATTTGCCGTACTTTCCGTACTTGCCGTACTTTCCGTAGTGGCCGTAGTAGCTGTAATCCTTTCCGGAGGCATCCTGCAGGTTATATTGGTTAATAACCGTTCCCAAGATCTTTGCGTTCACAGCCTGCAGCTTATGGACAGCGCCCTGTACCATATTTTTCTTCGCAAAACCCTGACGGATCACAAAAAACACACCGTCACACAGTGCGCCCAGCGCGGCTGCATCGGTCACAAGTCCAACAGGCGGTGTGTCGCAGATCACAAAATCGTACTTTTCCAGCGCCCGATCCATCAGCTCTACCATTGTCTGAGAGCCGATGAGCTCTGCGGGGTTGGGCGGCGTTACGCCACCGAGAAGTACATCAAAACCGTGAACCGTCTCAAGGATGCTGTCCTCTAATTCTGCTAATCCGGCAAGCACCGTCGCCACATTCTTTTCCGCATCCTTCTTGATGTTCAGGTAATAGTGGAGCGAGGGCTTGCGCAGGTCTGCATCAATAAGCAGCACACGCTTGCCTACCTGCGCCAGAGAAATGGCAAAGTTAATCGCCACGCTGCTCTTTCCCTCATCGGGTATGGCACTGGTCACAACGATCTTCCGATTTTCCCCATTTGCTGCCAAATGGGTAAAATTGGTGCGCAGAGCCTTATAAGCCTCAGCATACTCAAAAGGAACACCTCCGCTAATCAGCGGGATTGCGGGAATTGGGGGCATTTTTCTCATTGCAGCTCACCTCCTACCTTCTCGCGCTTTTTGCTGCAGCTTTCCACAGCAGGGATTACACCCAATACCGGCACGCCTAAAGTCTGACGGATGTCGTACTCTGTCAGGAATGTATCGTTTAGCAGATGCAGCGCAATAAACAAGCCGCAGCCCAGAACAAAACCGAGCGCACAATATAAAACGATCGTGCTGGTAAGGCTGAGGGAAACAGGGGTATCGGAGGCATACACACTCTCTACTTCTTTTACAGAGCTGGCCTCCAGGGCCTCCACAATCACTGCCGGTGCCACTTCCATAATCTTAGCGGTAATGGCCTTCGCAGTCTCCACATTGCCATAGCGAACCGTGATCTGCATGATCTGCGTTTCATTGACCGGCGCCACAGAGATCTTAGAAGCTAAGCTATCACTGCTGTCCGGCAGATTCAGCGCCTGAATAACGGGCACCAGCACTGTACGGCTGCGGATAATGGCTGTGCAGGTATCCACCAGCTTGATAGAGGCAGCCAGCTGGTCGCCACTAACGATTGGGCGGCTCGTATCGGCATTCACGATCATTTTCGCCTTTGCCTCATATACGGGCTTTGTTGTCAGCACGCTGACAGCCACGCCAATGACCGCTACCAGCACAGTAATCAGCGCAATATACTGCGCCTTATTCAGCAGTACTCGAAGAAGCTGGCCAATGTCCAACTCCCGTTCCATG
The DNA here is from genome assembly GCA_045531015.1 of Faecousia sp. Lineage (GTDB taxonomy): Bacteria > Bacillota > Clostridia > Oscillospirales > Oscillospiraceae > Faecousia. The sequence goes on along the minus strand of JAZSDE010000075.1, from coordinate 10,471 downwards.
GTTTCTCTCATAGGGAATACTCCTTTTCACTCCAAACTACAATGCATAGTTCCGCATTTTCATTTATTATACACGATTCGGGAGAAATGTCAATAAAAGTCGTCAGCTTTCTTCACTTCCGTATAGGGCAATGGTAAATTGCCGCAGTGCCTTATCCCTTTTTCTGTAGATCGTGGAGGTTTCTGCCCCCAACTCAGTACAAAGCCGCTCCACACTTCCTTTTTCCGGCCGCATATAAAACCGCTGCAGTACCAATCGTTCTTCACGAGTCAATACTCCCAGCGCCCGATCCATACAGTCGATCCAGCTTTCCGTCTGCTGCAGCCGCCACGCAAGCTCCTGCCGGCTCATCATATTATCTATGAGCTGCTCCTCCCGTCGGCTTCCGCTGGACAAAACCGCGCACCCATCCGCCCGACCGCTGCGGATCGCCACCGAAAGCTCTTCAAGCCTGCGGATCTCCTGGGGGATATTTTTCGCCGCCAAGAGCATACTCTCATATTTCCGCAACCTTTCCATCGCCTCACTTTTCCAATTCATAACCGTTCTCCTTCCTTACTTCCATCCAAATTCTCTTTGCCCGGCAAGGGGTCTTACATAGATCCTGTGGGCTTCCGCAGCCCTCGCAAGGGTCCTTTTTGCAATACGTCCGCAGCTGATCGGGGTGGAGATAATACCGTCCTCCCACTGATACCCCCAGTGGCTCCCCATCGTTGCTATCCATCTGCGCCCGTGGATAGGCGCGGATCCGATTCCAGCTTTCCGAAAACCACGCCTGCCAAAGGCTGCACTGTGCATTGTTACAATTCCCCGAATCTCTCACCCGGGTACACCTGCGGCAAGGCGCAGGCAGCTCTGATCTCCTCATCGCCTCCCCACCTTTCGCACATTCTGCACAGTCTCTCTTCCCGGCCGTACAGCTCCATCCCGCAGCCCGGACACCAGCCAAACGGTATCGCCGCCTGCAGATCCTCCTCCGTCCGGTAGGGTGTCAGCCGTACCGACCTGCGCTTTTCTGTCCGTAAGTACATAACCTTTTCCCACACAGATACGCCTCCTTCATTTGTACTCTATCCAGTACTTTTCTTGTGTGTATCTGTATTTTAGTACTCGTTCACGTACTTGTCAATAGATAAGTCGCACTTTTGTTCGATTTTGTGTACTTGCACAAGTACATATCCTTTCCTTTGTGAAAACTGTACAAAACGCAAAAGACCCCCTTGCCAAAGGCAAGAGGGTCAGCTCAATTTCTTCACTTTTCAATAGCAGCAACGAAAGCGGGACGGTCGGCGGAGCCAAAGAAGGCAGAGCCGGCAACCAGTACAGCCGCACCGTTTTCCTTGCAGGTTTCGGCAGTGACAAGATCCAGGCCGCCGTCCACCTCCAGATGACAAGCGGGATTCTTTTCCTGGATCATCCGGCGAAGCTCTTTGAGCTTGGGCATCATATGGGCCATAAATTTCTGACCGCCAAAGCCGGGCTCCACCGTCATTACCAGCACCATATCCACCTTTTCTAAGTAAGGTGCCACCGCCTCTGCGGGGGTACCCGGCTTCACCACCACGCCGGGCTTTACGCCTAAGGAACGGATCAGATCGATAGTCTTATGGATATTCTCGGGGGTATCAGACTCTACGTGGATGGTCAAATAATCCGCGCCGGCTTTGCAGAACTCCTCTGCATACTTGATGGGCGTATCGATCATCAGGTGGACATCCAGCACAAGATCGGTGATCTTCCGCATTGCCTTGACCCAAGAGTAGCCAAAGGTCAGATTGGGCACAAAATGGCCGTCCATAATGTCCACATGGAGCCACTTGGCGCCATCACTTTTGGCGCGGTCCATATCCTCGTGGAAATGCATATAGTCAGCAGAAAGAATAGAAGGGGCTAAAATTGCCATAAAAATACCTCTTTTGCTCTATTAAGATCCGTCTGCGTAGCAGACACCATAATTATCCATTATCAACTGTCAATTGTCAATTAAAAAATAACAGAGAGTACCAAGTGACGATATTGCCGCCGTACTGGAACTCCAATCCCAATTCGTTAAGTGTGGTAGTCAGCACAATGCCGTGGCTCTCCACGCAGGGATGCATCCGCTCAGGAAAACGGCAGGGCTGTCCATCCAAGATCGCGCATCTATCACAAGCCGCGCAGGCCTCGCTGGAAAGCACATAAGGCTCGATCCCCTGCTGCCGCAGCAGCTGGCGCACCTGATTGGTCACTTCCTCGTGGGGCCCCCGGGTTTTGAGGCAGCTTTCAATATCTGCCACATCCTCTACCTCCGTAATGGTGCCGATGAGCAGCGCCTCGCTATAGCCCTTACACTTTTTCTCACATTCCGAAACCGCCCCCACACCGGGCGGGCAGGCCCAAGATTTTCCATACATCGGGCATTCAAATTGGCATATGTAACGAATGCGCTCCGAAAAATCCAAGCTTTTGGGATCGATATAAAAATAAGCATACAGCGGCAGCTGCGCCAATTGCTGCTCTAACAGTTCTTTATTCATTCTGTTATCTCCTTTAGTATCCTTGCGCAGCCTTCTGCAATATCCGCAAAAGTCTGCCCAAAATCACCGTAGGGCCACGGGTCACTCACATTCCGATCCGGCAAGAAAGGCATATAACCGGTTTCCTCCGGATGATCCCGCTGTAATCGTCGGGCATTGCTGCTATCCATATAGTAAATACGGTCAAACCGAGCAAAATCCCCCTTTGTGATCTGCCGCGCCCGGTGACCGTCGCAGGAAATGCCGTGCTTTTGCAGCTCCCGCCGGGCAGGCGGATATACGGGATTTCCCCACTCCTCATTGCTGACGCCGGCAGAGTCAATTTCTACGGAAACCCCCGCCTTTTTTGCCATATCCCGCAGCACATACTCCGCCATAGCACTCCTGCAAATATTTCCGTGACAAACAAAAAGTATCTTTTTCATACCTACCGTCCCTTTCGCGCTGTGTCATTGCCACACCAGTCCGCAGACTGGTGTGGCAATCTCAAACATTGCACTTTCATTTGAGATATTATATCATATTTTGCATCAGGAGTAAACCCCCGCCCTACCTCCATTCCAACCTGTTGCCGTAGGGCGGGGGTGGTACTCCGCGCAGCGAATCAAAATCTTAATGATTGCCGGTGGCAATCATACCTAAATTAAATGCTCCCGCCGAAACTTTCCCTTTTGAGAGAAGACCAAAGTGACAAAAGCCGCCTGCGGTATACAGGCGGCTTTCGGTTATCTGTGGATCATTGAAGCTGTGTGATCACCAAGTGGGCGGAAACCGGGCGTGTGCCGCCGGCCAGCGGCGTGATGGTCAGCGCCGCGGCAGTACCCTCAGGATTTCGTACCGTCAGAACGGAACCCGTAGAAGTGGTTTCTACAATTGCCATCCCTACGATTTGGGACGAGCCGGTCGCCCGACCCGCCACCGTATAAGGTAGATCCGCCCCGTTAAGGGTCAGGATCAGCTGTCCGGCTTCGGTCACACTCACCTGAAACAGTACCTGATACACGCCGATCTCGCCCAAAATAAAGGTGCTGGGACCGGAGCGGGCAATGCCCGAACCGCTGTTCGGTCCGTCCTGTGGGAAGCTGACATCCGTGCCGGCGGCCACCGTTGCGGCATTATCCGGCGGCATCAGCGCGTAAAAATCTGCAAAGCCCAGCACACCGCCGGCAGGCCCGGTTTCTCCGATGGGACCTTGGGGTCCAACAGGCCCCTGCGGACCAACGGGGCCGGTCTCACCAACAGGGCCTTGGGGACCGGTTGCACCGGTCAGACCAATAGGACCTTGTGGACCAGCAGGCCCGGTCTCACCCACGGGACCCTGCGGGCCGGTTGCACCGGTCAGACCAATAGGCCCCTGGGGACCAACAGGACCGGTTTCACCAGCGGGGCCCTGCGGACCTGCGGGACCGGTTAAGCCGATAGGACCCTGCGGACCTGCAGGGCCAGTCTCACCGACGGGACCTTGCGGTCCAACAGGCCCGGTAGGCCCGGTTGCGCCGGCGGGCCCCTGCGGTCCGACGGGACCGGCAACACCAGCTGGACCTTGCGGGCCGGTAGGACCGGCTACACCGGCAGGACCCTGAGGACCGGCAGGGCCTGCAATACCGGCAGGACCCTGAGGACCCACGGGACCTGCTTCACCGGTAGGACCTTGGGGACCGGTAGGACCGGCAACACCAACGGGACCTTGCGGACCGGCTGGGCCTGCAATACCGGCAGGTCCCTGAGGACCTACCGGGCCTGTTTCACCGGTAGGACCCTGCGGACCAACCGGACCTGCAACGCCTTCAGGTCCTTGGGGGCCCACCGGGCCTCTGACACCGGGGACACCTTGCGGACCGGCAGGGCCTCTCGGTCCCACCGGACCCTGTGGGCCTGCAGGACCCGGCGGGCAATTTGTGCAGTAACAGCCACAGGCTCTTTCCCCGCAATCCCTTTCCTCCGGACGGTAACGCTTGCATACATTATCATCGAATTGGGACTCACAGCTTTTGTTTTCAAAACCGTTATATCTATTCAAATTAACGCCTCCTCACATTGCGTTGTGCCACATTCTATGTATTTTCGACACAGCTTGACACACGCTCAGGCAGATAACGGTTATTCCGTTTGTGTCTTTTCCGAGCGGCATCGTCTTATCCTATGCACATATACTTGCAAATGTGCCTAAAAAACCAGCCGCCGACCGAATGGCCAGCGGCTGCGCTATTTTTTATTATCATGGAATCAGTCCCATAACGAACGAAATAAGTGCTATGCCCGCGCAAGCCGTCCAACCAATATAACGGGACACGATTTCCCAATCGGACGGATATAGATCCGCTGCATTCTCAACCCGGAAAGACATCCGAAAGCGGAAAAGCTCATCGGCAAACAAAGCGCACAACGCCGTGCAGATAGCGAAATACATACCGGATACCCAGCCCCACCAATTCACTGCGCGAATCAGCTTCGGTCCTGCCAGCAGACGAAGAATGGTAATATCCTTCGGCTTTATAGGATCTGTCTTTACGTTAACGCTGCCGGAATTGCCCAAAATGGGACCGCTCGGAACATAATCATAGAACTCTTTATCGTAAAGGGACATCGATAAGCTTTCTCTGTCCTTTACCGAAACACCGCCACGGAAAAGGACCTCCTCACCCTCCAAAATCTCTACGCCAACCACTTTCTTATCCGTGCTGAATTGTTTTGGAACAGCAGTCGGATCTCGTCGGGCAGTAAAGGGGCCATAGGTCTTATCTCCGTAATGGCAGGTCAGGGTGTTGGCTTTCTCTACCCGAAAGGTTAATTTCTTTCCTTTCACCCAGCCTTCGTAGACCGTAACCCCACCCTCCTTCCGCATTTCCAAAAAGGTGCTCGGATATGCATAGTCATTACTGCACATAAAGCCAACCCGCGGATACAAAAGCGGATACAGTATGGTAAAGATCACGATCATCGCAAGTGTCAGGAAAAAAATTCCCCTTTGATAGCGGCCCATTTCCTTGATTCGTCCCATAGCATCTCCTCCCCATTTGTCTATCTATCCTGTAATATCTCTCTTGTAGGGGATGGGTTTCCCGTCCCGCGGACTATCAATGATTACTGGCGCTCAAAGCCCAAATAGCGGGTGCCTTGGAAACGCAGCATTCCCGTGTCCCCTTCGATGAGCTGCCCAAATTCCGGGCCGGTCATATGCAGCTCCATCCGGTCACCGCTTTCCACCTGAAAGGTCACATAATAAGTCGTGGAATGGGTAGTATGATGGACACCGGTGCCGTGATTATGGTGATGATGGGAAACATTGGTGCGCTTTGCGACCACCGTTGCAGGCACGGTCAGTCTGGGAGAATGGTTATTCTTATTCCACTGGGAGAGCCCCTTTACCGCAGTTACGATAAATACACCAAACACAAGGGCAAAAACCAGCGTGAACATAATTTCAAAAAGGCCAAACATACTTGCTCTCCTATTGCTGCGTGGGGTCTTGCCGCTTTGGCAAGACCCCGTCATTTTTGTTATTCCTTATCAGGGGCTTCCTCGGAGGGGTTTACGATCACCACCGGGGGATTGTTGTCAGACACCATCTTACCGCCCAATGCGCCCAAAATCAGGCTCTTAATATCAATGCCCATACCGGCGCTGATGCCTTCGGTCACCTGCGTAGTGCCGTTTACGATGTCGGAAATCAGCTTTGCGCTGTTGCCCTCGCCGTACATCGTGATCTTATCCACCTTGCTCAGCGGCTCTGCCACATTCTTGGCGATCTCCGGTAGGGCAGCCATAACCATCTCGATGACAGCAGCTTCGCCGTATTTCTTCATAGCTTCTGCCTTCTTGTCGATACCTTCTGCCTCAGCCAAGGCTTTCAGCCGGATAGCTTCCGCTTCTGCTTCACCCACGGCGCGGATACCTTCCGCCTCCCGCTGGCGCTCGATCATCTTGGCTTCTGCTTCCTTGGTACGGCGGAACAGCTCGGCTTCCGCCGCCTGCTGGGCGGCATAACGCTCTGCGTCTGCCTTAGCGCGGATCTGGGCATCCAGTGTCTGCTTGGTAACCTCAACTTCCTTTGCCTTCAGTTCTGCGGTACGCTCTGCACGGGCAATGTCTGCATTGGCAGATTCCACCTCGATGCTCTTACGCTGGGCCTGCTCCTGAATGGAGTAAGCGGCATCGGCCTCTGCCTTCTTCACATCTGACTGCTGCTTCAGCTCTGCTTGACGGATGGCAAGAGAGGTCTGCTTTTCGGCGATCTCCATCTCGGACTGGACTTTCGCATCATTGGCTTCCTTTGCCGCCTGTGCCTGGGCGATGGCGATATCCCGGTCAGCCTGCGCCTTGGCGACTGCCGCGCCCTTCTTGATCTGGGAAATGTTATCAATACCCAGATCCTCGATCACATTATTCTGATCAGAGAAGGACTGGACGTTAAACGAGATCATCTCCAAGCCCATCTTCTGCAGGTCAGGGATGGCATTTTCCTGCACCCGCTCACCAAAGGCCTTACGGTCAGTGACCATTTCCTCCAGCCGCATCTGACCGACGATCTCACGCATATTGCCTTCCAGCGTATCCTGCACCCGGCGAATGATCATCTCTTCGCCTTCGTTCAGGAAGAACTTGGAAGCCAGCGACATCATCTCTTCGCTCTGTCCGATGCGGATCTTGACGGTGGCATCCACCTTGACGTTGATGTACTCTGCGTTGGGAACGTAATCTGTGGTCTTTACGTCCACAGAGAACATTTTTAAGGAAAGCTTATCCAACCGCTCCAAAAACGGGATACGGATACCGGCTTTTCCGATGAGGATCCGGGGCTTGCGGAAGCCGGAGATCATATACGCCGTATCCGGGGGCGCTTTCACGTAGCCGATCAAAAGAATTACGGCCAGTAAAGCAACAACTGCAAGAATGCCTAATAAGATTTCTACCATATGTTTTTCTCCTTTCTGTATGCCTGTGTTTCAGGTTACATCTTTATTATATGTACGGATACCCGTAAAATAAAGGACGCCATCCGCAAAATAAACCTGTTTAATTTGCTATATTTAGCAAAATATCAATCTCTTATTTCTTTGCGCTTATAGGCTTCATACTGCGCTCTGTCGATCATCCCGTTAGCCAGCATCTGCTCCGCCCAAAGCTGCAAGGTCTCTACCGCCACGGAGATACCCTCCAGCTCCTCCTGAATGTGGATAAAATCCTGAAGCTCATCGCCGGTGATCTTGCCGTCCACTGTAATTTCGATAAGCCGCTCCTTCTGCCGGCTCATAGAGTTTAGGGACGCCAGCATTTCCAGCACGATCTGGGAAAGATCCTTGATCTTTACCTCCGGCACATACTGCCGGCCGATGGGGCATTGGTTGGCGCAGTAGTAATTGCAAAGTCCCGGCCGCTTATACTTTTCCGCCATTACCCGCACCTCATCTGGATGGGGCAGTGAACGTTCATTTTCAATTTTTTCAATCCGCTCCGGGGTGATGCTCTGTAGCAATTCCGAAGCCGTCTCCCGGGTCAGCTGCAGGCTCTCCCGTGTCCTGTGATAGATATTTTTATTTTCCTTTGTAGATGCTCTTGCCATATGTCATATCCCCCTATCGGGTCAAGGTTTTTTCCCTTATTAGCATAGCACATATTCCTCTAAATAGCTACACTTTTTTGTTTTTCCGGAAAAGTTTGGGTATTTGCACCACAATAGCATAAACTGATTATTTTACAGGTAGTCATCCAATAAACGCAAAAACTCTCTGCTGCCAGGAAATCCAAAAAACTACTTTTTTAGGGTGAAAAACGATCTTTTTTTGCCTATACCACACCGTATGCACAGGAAAAAGCGACCCCGGAAATCATTTCCGGAGTCGCAAGTCCTTATTTTTTCTCTTTCTTTCTGCACAGCTCGATGATGCCTAAGATCAGGGCATAAGCAGCTGCATACATCGGTGCCATCACCCAAGCGGTAAGCGGCGTGTCGGACAGCAGCGGCTCCGCAATATGAAACGCATCGGTGATAGGGAAAGTGGCCATCAAAAATGCACCCAACGTCATATATGCAGTAAAGCCGAAAAACGTGCAGTACCACTTTTTATAGGTAATCTGGATCTGCTCCAGCATCAAAAGCCCAACCACCAATGCGGCCGACAAGCTGTGATGCACCAAACCCGAGATAGTCGGCAGATAAAAGATCGTAGGACCCTGGCCTACAAAAGTTGCGTAAATAACCGTGGATATCCCCCCGAAAAGGCCCAATAACCATAGGAAATGGTACGCAGCATTGTTTTTCTTTCCAAACAGTACCGCCAGCGCCAGCACAAGACTGGTCATCCCGCAGAAGCTATCGGGAATGATGGCATACCACCGCACTTCTTCATAGCGAAAAACTTGGGACAGCCGGTTCGTCATAATCGCCACGAAAAGGAGCACTGCCAGCCCCTTCAAAAACAGGCTTTGAGCCTTTTCCGTTTTGGCATACATTTTCCCCAGCAGCAGCGCACCGCTGCAAAGGACCGTAGAGATCACGATATAAAGGATATGCTCGGGACCAAAAAGCTGCGGATTCAAAGGTCTTCACCTCATTCTCTTTTTCTTTTCTTTCTCTTTTCCTCGGTGATATACACCTTTTTTATTATACTCCCCTGCCCCGAAGATTGCAACATAAAAAATCGCAGACGCAATTCGCGTCTGCGATCGATATGCTTTCTTAGAGAGCAGCCTTTGCCTTCTCAACGAGGGCAGCGAATGCAGTAGCATCCTGAATTGCCATCTCGGATAGGCTCTTGCGGTTCATCTCGATGCCGGCCTTCTTCACACCGTTCATAAAGGTGGAGTAGTTCAGGCCGTAGGGCTTCACAGCAGCACTGATACGGGTGATCCACAGTCTGCGGTAATCACGCTTCTTCAGCTTGCGGCCTACGTATGCATAGTTGCCGGACTTCATAACGGCCTGCTTGGCCATCTTAAAGTGCTTGGACTTGGAACCCCAGTAGCCCTTAGCCAGCTTCAGGGTAGCATTTCTTCTCTTGCGCGTCATCATTGCGCCTTTTACTCTTGCCATTTCTGTATCCTCCTATCCGCTTACTTGTAGGGAATCATCTTCTTGATTGCATCCACGTTGGTTACGTCTGCGTAAGCAGTGGAGCGAAGATGACGGGTCCGCTTGGTGGTCTTCTTGGTGAGGATGTGGCTCTTGTAGGCGTGTGCTCTCTTTACCTTGCCGCTCTTGGTGAGGCTAAAGCGCTTCTTAGCACCGCTATGGGTTTTCAGCTTGGGCATAATAGGTTCTCCTTCCGTATCTTTAGGTATAAATTACTTACTGGTTTTTGGGGTCAGGAACATCGCCATAAAGCGACCTTCCAGCTTGGGGTTCTTTTCCATGGTTGCCGCCTCGGCACAAGCCTCAGCAAAGTCCATCAGCAGCTTTTCGCCAATGTTGGTATGTGCCATTTCCCGGCCGCGGAAGCGAACGCTTACCTTGACCCGGTTGCCGTCGCCCAAAAACTTCAGGGCGCTCTTTACCTTGGTATTGAGGTCGTTGGTGTCAATGCTGGGGCTCATACGGATTTCCTTGACTTCCACCACCCGCTGGTTCTTCTTGGCTTCCTTTTCCCGCTTCTTCTGATCGAAGCAGAACTTGGAATAGTCCATGATCTTACAGACAGGGGGCGTCGCATTGGGAGAGATCTTCACAAGATCCAGACCCTGCTCTTCTGCGATACGGTTGGCTTCCTCAGCAGACATAATGCCAAGCTGACCGCCTTCAGCGCCGATGACACGGAGCTCCTTATCGCGGATTTCCAAGTCGGAGGCCAAGCGGTCTTAGGAAGACAAGCAACTATTGCAACTCCTTGGCTCACAGAACGACATGGCTACGATCCGACTTCTGCTCTTCTGCGATACGGTTGGCTTCCTCAGCAGACATAATGCCAAGCTGACCGCCTTCAGCGCCGATGACACGGAGCTCCTTATCGCGGATTTCC
>JAZSDE010000121.1:0-10795 GCA_045531015.1 Faecousia sp. | reverse complement strand
ATCGACAAGAGGTCAGCAGAAAAAAATTCGCCAACCGCCAAAATTTTGACGGTTGGCCTCTTTTATTCTCTCTCAGTCCTCCGTCTGCTCTGCTTCGGACAAAAGCTCGGCAATAACCAAGTTATAGACCTGCTCTGCCTTCTGCTCAAACAGTCTGCTCAGACGAACGGCCTGCCGGCGATTGGGTGCCATCAGTTCCAAATTCATAAGATTGCCGGTCTCATCGTCCAGTGTCATCATCACCGTAGCGCAACCGTCCTCCCGAGGCAGGATCCGGGTCTTTACATAGCTGCTGCGGCGAAGGCGGCAATTAAAGCGAATAATGGCATTTTCTGCACGCTGCTTGACGGTAAAGGCAATGGAGTCCTCCGTCAGTGCGCCGTCCTGCCGTCCTTTTTCGGTAATCTCATATTTGTCTTCGCTCTCCGTCAGATGACCGGAAGATACCATTTCCGGCAGCGCCGTACAAACATCGAAATAGCTCAGGCACTCATCCTGATAGCAGACCTCATAGATCTCCTGACAGTTCATCGGGTAGTTCGCCCGGGCCATTACATATAAAATAAGTACCTTTACATCCATCATATCGTGGATAAAACCAAGTCTCTGCATATCATCACCTCTTACTGCTATTATATCGTATCTCCCGAAAAAATCAAGCACCACGGCGCAGGCAATTACATAATTTGGGATGAAAGGGTGATCGTATGAAGGATTATGCTATTTACTGTCCCGTGCGGAACAAGGCACTGGACTTTGCCATAGAATGTCTCCCAGTCTCCCCTGCTCCCACATCAAAGATCACGCATCTGCTACTCCCCGTCCCCTCCTTTGCAAACGATGGCAGTATCCGGGGCGGCGGGGATTTAGAAACCATACTCTCTGTACTGCCCCGGGATGTGACTGTGATCGGCGGAAATTTACACCACCCGGCACTTGCCGGTTATAAAATCATCGATCTTTTGCAGGATGCCTTTTACGTATCGGAAAACGCAGACATCACCGCCCGGTGCGCCCTGAAGCTCCTTTTCGACTGTCTCCCCTGCACCTTAAAAGACTGTCCGGTGCTGCTCATCGGCTGGGGGCGGATTGGGAAATGTCTCGCCCGATTATTAAAAGCAAACGATGCCCATATCACCGTATACGCCCGCAAGGAAACAGACCGGGCGCTGCTCAGTGCCCTCGGCTACGAAACGCAGGATATCCCAAACCCCGCAGGCTTCCGCGCTGTCATCAATACCGCCCCGGCGCCCGTGCTGCCGGATTGTCCCGACGATATATTCAAAATGGAGCTGTCCTCGGTGATGGGTATCGGCGGTTCAGAAGTGTTGTGGGCAAGGGGGCTGCCAGCCATCCACGCCCCGGAAAGTTCAGGCAAGCTCATTGCGGATACCATACGCCGACTCGTAAGAAAGGAGGGACCCTTATGACCGTCGGTTTTGCCCTTTGCGGCTCTTTTTGTACCTTCGCATCGGTTTTTCCTATTATGGAAGAATTAGCAAAAAGCCACACCGTTATCCCTATCTTCTCCCAAATTGCCGCCACCACCGACAGCCGTTTCGGAGAGGCCAAAGCCCACCTTGCCCGGGCGGAGGACATTTGCGGCAGAAAACCGATCCTCACCATTGAAGCTGCCGAGCCCATCGGTCCGAAAAAGCTATTAGATGTACTCATCATCGCCCCCTGCACCGGCAACACCCTGGCAAAGCTCTCCCACGGCATCGCCGACACCCCGGTGACTATGGCGGCAAAAAGCCATCTGCGAAACGGCCGCCCGGTGCTGATCGCCGTTTCGACAAACGACGCACTCTCCGGCGCAGCGGAAAATATCGGACGGCTTCTTGCCCGGAAAAACTATTATTTTGTCCCCTTTGGGCAGGACGATCCTGTGGGGAAACCTACCAGTATGGTGGCTAAATTCGATAAAATCCCCGAAGCCCTGACCCTCGCCGCCGAGGGCAAACAGCTTCAGCCCATCCTGATATAGTCGTTGACATGCATTTTCCTCCGTGGTATAATATTCCAAACCACATAAGGAGGCAGAATAGAATGAAAGGCAAACGATTCCTGGCGCTTTCCCTTGTACTCATTACCGTAATACTGCTCCTTTCCGGCTGCAGCGAAGTGGTGTTCGATATTATGAGACTGCCGTTACACGGTCCCATCTATCGCAGCTACTACTGGTTTGCCCTTTGGGACGGTAGCGGTTGCTCCAAGGAAGAAGCCATTGAAAAAGTTGGCTTGCCAGACATTGCTTACGATACAGAAGGAAAACATTACTGTCAGTGGGAGGGATGCCCAAAAGCACATTCCTATACCGATGCTGAATTTAGGGAGATCCTGCTGCGCAGCGATGTTGTCACCTGGCATACTGAGTATGCAAGTGAGTTAGGCCCTCACTTTTTCCGGGTAAGATTTGACGAAAACGGCAAAGTGATCGAGGCCACATTTGAGCCCGCACCCGGCGGCTAAACCTATAAAACACACCCCCACGGATGTCCGTGGGGGTAATTGTTTATTTACTATCGAGGAAGTCGTCGGCGTTATAATTACTTACCTTGGAATGCTGGCAGTTCTTACAGGTGGGCTGACCGAAGAATGCGATCTGTACCTTTGCTTTCCACGCGCCTCTGGAAATCGCGCTTGTGCGGACGTAGCTGTCCTTGATATTGCCACCGGTAACGTTACTCATCTGCTCGCTATCGCCGCAAAGGATAATGCCGCAATGGTAGGCATTTCCGTGTTTAATAGACTTGATCTTCTCCAAATCGTCATCCGATATAGAGAATAGCGCGCCGGCTTTGCCAAGCACCTGCTTCACATATTTCTCAACCTGCGCCTCTGTCAGATAATTGTACTGTGTCAGCTTGGAAACTGTAAAAGAATTGTTGGTTGCCTTGTTGTTAAGGAAAATACCCATACCAACGACGCCATTTTTCTCAAACTGGATGGTTTTCACATTGGTTAGTTTGAACTTCGCGCTTTCGTGGACGTAAATATTGGCAACATTGCCGCCGCAGAGTGTAGAATTTTGGATGGTGATATTGCCGCCGTTTACCCGGATCGGCTGACGGAAGCCGGAAATATAGGAATTGTTAATCGTAACAGAGGTTGTTTCCACGCCGGAAACGAAAGTGCCCAGTTCTGCGCCGTCGCTTTGCAGTACGGCAATCTTTGTACCGTAGGACGGACCCTCGATGACCACATCCTGCAGCGTACCGCCGGTCACGGAAAGGAAGTAGCCGCCGTTAGATTTTATTGTAAAGGTCGGCACAGAGAGCTTTACCAAGTTGCCGTAAATCACCTGACTTCCAATGTTCTTGGAATAGTGTCCCGCACCGGTGTACAATGCGTTCAAATTTGTCTTAGGCACGCTAAAGCCTTTGAGCACCGCAATAGATACGCCATCGGGAACTGCCTTCCAAGAGGCTGCATCCTCTACGTTGTATGCGCCCTTTACCACCTTGACGGACAGGGTCACCGCCTTTGCGGCAGCGTAATTCAAGGAAATGTCACAGCTGGAGACATTTGCCGGAATGGCAATCTTCTGAGACGCCCAGGAATCGTTGGCCGCAAATGTCTTCTGAGAGAGAACAGTATTGCCGTTCTTTATGGTGATAACGATCTTCTGATTCGCATCCAAGGTCTTTCCGGACAGAAGCCGGAACAGGGTGCTGAGCTTAATGCTGCCATTGGTGCCCACGGTGTAGGTAAAGCCGTACCGGGACTTGGTATTTGCAGAGTAAGCGATGGCAAAGGCGGGCTGCAGCCGGTCATCCACCAAATTAAGGGTAATGCGCTTGGTCTTATCACCGGATTGTACATCAAATGCAACCTTTTGATCCTTGGTGACACCGCTCTTTACCTTGAGCTTTCCGCCGGTATACTCGATGATATTCTGATACTCTGCCGGGACGGTGACCGTTAAAGCAGGCGCTGTTACAGAGACGGGAGCATCATTACTTGTAAAGCCGTTTGTATAGGCAAAAATGGGCGTGAGACTCCAAGCAGAGCCTTCCGTATAGATCAGCTTCAAGCTGGGAGCGCTGCCGGTAGCCGATGTGCTTCCCAGCTTAACACCGGAAACAGAGGAGAACGCAACGGTTTTTACCGTATAGGTAAAGCTCTCGCCCTCTACACTCAGTTTAATAACAGTACCGTTTGTCAGGCTCTCCACCGTCAGTGTCCGGATACCGGTAGCTGCGGTCTGTCCGCCCACCGTCCATACGGCTTTGCCCACATTAGGGAAACGCTCGCTGTTAATTGTCAGGGTTATTTTTCCGGCATAGTCTGCAGAAACGTAGATATTACCGCCGGAGAGCTTTGTCATGGTCTTGCCGGAGGTATTTTCATCGCGCATAGATACTGCCGGGGGCTTTGCTGGGGGCTCGGTAGGCGGCAATTCCTCGCCGATATGGACATAGTTAAGGCACACCCAACCTTTATCTGTTCTTCCCCAAGGAACACCGTTAACGTTGGTTTCCTCATAAATGAATATTTCCGCGCCGTAGGTATACGTGCCAACACTTTCGCCGGAGGTGCCTGCGGTTTTTCGGATATTGAGCTGCTCCGCTGTTACAAAAGCCCGCTGAGGCGGCTGCGTGGGAGCCTCGGTAGGCTTCTCGGCAGGGTCAGTGGGTGTCTGTGTCCCCAGCAGAGAGGCGGGCAGCTTTAGTACAGCCGGTACATCGGTGTAAAAAAAGGCAAAGAGTGCCGCCAGCATACAAAGCAGCAAGAAGCATTTACTTATTTTGATTACCACATTTGCATTCACGGCATTCATACTCCTAAAAAATAATGGGACCGGATAGTCTCCAAGTCCCATTATATCGTACAATTTAACGAAAAGTCAACGGCAATTATTAAAAACTTTCAACAAATTTCGACACGTTTACCACAATATTCCAGCGCCTTTTGGCGGTGGGTAATAATAATGTAAGCGGTGTCATTCTTTTGGCCGCAGATATTGCGAAGGATCCTCTCTTCCGTGTCCTCATCCAGCGCAGAAGTCGCCTCATCGAAGATCACGATCGGGGCTTTGCGGAGCATAGCCCGGGCAATGGCGATCCGCTGGGCCTGTCCTTCAGAAATGCCGGTGGCCTTCTCCCCGATGGGGGTATCCAAGCCTTGGGGCAGCTTCTCCACGAAATCCTTGGCGCAGGCCGTTTCAAGAGCCGCCCACATTTCTTCCTCCCCGGCTTTTGGGTCTGCCATCGCTAAATTCTCCCGGATGGTGCCCTTAAAGAGGGTGTTTCCCTGGGGAACATAGCTGAAATACTGCCGGGTAGCCGCGCAAACAGGCGTGTCACCAACGGTAAGGCTTCCCTTTTGGGGCACAGCAAAGCCAAGAAGCAGCTTTATGAGGGTGGTCTTTCCCGCACCGGACTGGCCGGTCACCGCCACCCTTTCGCCCGGGGCAACGGTAAAGGAAAAGTCCCGGAATATTTCTTCATCGTCATAAGAGAAGGCCAAGTTTTCGCCCCGGAGGGTCACCGGCCCGGAAACGACAGCTATTTCTGCCTTTTCGTCTTTCTCTAAGCCCTCTACCTCCATAATACGGGGAACAGAAGCAAGCACCGTGATCAATCTGCGCGCCATTTCCCCCAAGGAAAGCACCGGTGTCTGTACCTGACCGACCAGTGCGAGGAATGCGGTCATCGTGCCGTAGGTGATCTGCCCGTCCGCGATCTGCACCACACCGGCAAGGAATGCCAAGGTCGTTCCCATGGTAAAGGTCACGTGAATAACCGTTCGGGTCACTGTTTGTAAGCGGCGCATTTTGACCGTCCAGCGCATCCGCTCATCCCGAAGTGCAGATAGCTTCTTTTCGCTCTCTTCCTCCCCGGAAAAGGCCTTAACCACCTCTAAATTCCGCAAACTCTCCTGCAAAAAGACCCGGTAGGCCGCCTCGCTCTTTTGGAAATTCTCCTGAATGCGGCGCATTTTACCGCTGAGCAGCAGGAACACGCCCACACCGATGGGGGCAATCAGCAGCACTGCCAGCGCAAGCTGGGCATTATAATAGTAAAGGAGCAAAAAGGCGGAAATCAGCTTTACAAATGTGCCTACACCGTTTATGAGAATGTGCAAAATGCCGCCGGTGACCATTTCAATATCGCTGGTAAGCCGGGTCAGTACATCCTCGCTGTGGAATTTCCGCAGTGCCTGCATCCGGGTGCGCAGCAGCTTTTGATAGACAGCGGTGCGGATAGAGAAGCAGCACTTTTCGTTAAAGGTGATCATCCACATCTGCACGAAAAGGTTGATAATAACCGTCAGTGCCGTTGCGCCCAGCATAATACCGATACCCAAACAAAGGCTCTGTCCCTCGGTAGCCCGGTCAACAAGCACCTTATTGACCACAACGGACACCGCTCCCAAAAGGGACACCGCGCACTGCAGCAGCAAAAGTCCAAGGATCTGCCATCTGTGGGGCTTAAACTGGGAAAGCAGCCACCGGAGGTGATTTCGCTCTATTCTGTTTTTTTGCAGGTTTTTCTTCATTATACCACCCAAAAAGCATACTTTTTTATTATAGTACCAGTTTCCCCCAAAAAAGTCAACCGGAGCTGTATTCGACCTTTTGCTCGCAATATTGACAATTGGACAAAATACATGTATAATGGACACAGCTTCAATTAGGAGATATATTATGGATTTCTTTTCAATTGCTGAAGTCGCCGAAATGAGCGGGCAAAGCCAAAAAACCATCCGGCGGCACATCGCCGCAGGCAAACTCAAAGCAGATAAAATTGGCAGCTGTTACCGCATTACAAAAGACAATTACGAAAAATGGCTTATCTCAGACTTAGACCCTGAAAAGGACAATATTTTTAGCCAAACCGTCATAGAGGGATATAGTCCTGATGGCGTCAACTGGATCGATATTGCCGATAGCTGGGTATATGATGGCTGGTCTAATATCAATTACCGCAATGGTCTTAACTTTATTGATTTATTTTCAGGTGCCGGTGGTCTTAGCTGTGGTCTGACAATGGCAGGTTTTACACCGGTCGGTTCTGTTGAGATTATGCCGGAGGCTGTTGCTACATATAAGTACAATTTTGTAGAGCAGAAAGGCTTCAATGAAAATGTTCAAACAAGAGATATTCGCGAAGCATCTGTTAAGCAAGAGCTATACGATTCCGTTGCAGACAAGCACATTCATCTAATCGTCGGCGGCTTCCCGTGCCAAGGCTTCAGTATGGCCGGACATCGTGTTGTTACAGACCCCAGAAATAGCCTGTACTTAGAAATGCTTGAAATCGTTAAACATATTCAACCGGATTTTGTTGTAATGGAAAACGTTGAGGGTCTTAGATCTATGCTCGACGGAAAAGTGGAGGCAAAAATCATCAGCGATTACAAAGAGGCCGGCTATGATATAAACGTGACAGTTCTCAATAGCGCAGACTATGGCGTGCCTCAAATCCGAAAAAGAGTTATTTTTATCGGCAACCGTCACGGGCTAACCAACTACCATCCAAGACCCCTCTATTCTCCGGAGAACTATGTCACTTTAGGAGAAGGCATTAAAAGATTTATGGCGATCCCGGAGAATAAACAGGTCAACCACATTTTCACCAGACACTCCGAAAAAATGATGGCGCAAATCGCTGCCGTTCCCGAAGGCCAAAGCCTTTACGGTAACTATTCTGATGCGTGGAAAAAGTCTCCGTGGGACAAACCTTCTTGCACAGTCAAGGAAAACCACGGCGGTGTAAACATTCATCCGAAGCTCCCGCGCGTGCTGACTCCCAGAGAATTGGCAGCATTACAGTCCTTCCCCGATGATTTTATTTTTCAAGGTTCGAAAAAATGGCAATTGGTCCAGATCGGCAATGCGGTTCCTTGTCTGCTTGGAAAAGCGATTGGTATCGCTGTCGCAAAGAGCTTAGCAAAGAAAGAAGATAAAGATTGACTATGGCAAGATACAACGACATAGATATGAAAAACTGGAGAGATTACGACGATATTCTTACAAGCTCATTGTGGTCTTTTCGACGTGAGAATTCTGGTGTTCATAACGCAAGCTACCACGGGAACTTCATTCCGCAGGTGCCTAGACAGTTGTTTAGCCGATACACTAGAAAAGGGGATTGGATTCTTGATCCTTTTATGGGTAGTGGCACCTCTTTGATTGAAGCACAACGAATGGGGCGCAACTCGATCGGTATAGAATTGCAACACGAAGTCGCAAAAGAAGCCCACGGACGGATCATACAGGAACACAATCCTATGTGTTCTACAAATGTGATTGTTGGAAACAGCAAGAGCGTCGATATGCAGGCTTTAATGGCGAAATGTGGAATCACGAAGTATCAGTTCGCTATTATGCATCCTCCATATTGGGACATCATCAAATTTTCCGATAACGAACACGATCTTTCCAATACGCAAACCCTCGGTGATTTTCTTGCAGCGTTCGGACAAGTTATAGCTAACACTACAGAATATCTGGAGAAGAATAGATACTGTGCTGTTGTGATCGGAGATAAATACGCAAACAGCCAAATCGTTCCGCTTGGTTTCCATTGTATGAACCTGTTTTTAGAGCGGGGTTTTATGATGAAAGCGATACTGGTAAAGAACTTTGACCGAACAAGAGGAAAACTGAACCAACAAGCTATCTGGCGATACCGAGCATTAGCCAGCGATTTTTACATCTTTGATCACGAGTATATTTTTATATTCAAAAAGGTGAAGTAGGATTTCCCACTTCACCTTTGCCTTATTTCTTTATTCTTTTATTAAGCTCTGCACGCCATTTTGATGGATTGTGCCAGAAACAACCAACACAACCGATATTAGGATCGTAGGTTTCATCTCCTTCGTACCAAAATTCGACTTCCTTATAACCCTTGCCGCGCTTGCCTGTTTTTGCGCACTCCTCACAAACCCGTGATTTTAGCAGATTGTTGGGGCTTGTTAAGAGCATAAACTTTTCTTTGATCTGTGCATCGGTCAAACCAGAATTATCATCTTCATTTGTGGTCCAACGTACCTGCGGTGTTCTGTGATCAATCTCCAAAACCTTAGCGGCTTCGGTTCGCATAGAGTATTCATCTACACAGCCAAAAAGTTCTTTTGCTCTTTTTGCCACCTTGGGAGGAATCCCGGTTCTTGCTTTAAGGTCTTCAGTGACGATTTCAGTTGATTTTAATTTTCTGTGGACAGTCTTAATACCGCATTTTTTGCAATGGATCATTTTATACCAGTTTCCATTTTCATCCTGATCAAGCTGTACGCCTCTTTCCTGCCGCCAAACCTGCCATGTTTTAGCCTGTCCACTTAACAGCTCACATTTAGAACAATGCCATTTGCAGTCGGACATAGTTTCAAAGTCTATGTACTGATTGCTACCTTTCTTAAACGGGTTCATCTTTAATCCTCCTCCAAAAACAATTTATGAGTCTCAATTTCAAGCGCATCCGCTATCTTTTGAATATTATCCAAAGAAATACTCCGGCGGAAGCATTCAATATCGCTGATATACGTTCTGTGCAGGCCGCAAAGCTCTGCAAATTTTTCTTGGGAAAGTTTCTTTTGTGTTCTATATTTGCGGACGTTGGCACCAAACACTTTAATAATGTCCATCGTTTTCACCTCTTTATATGTAATTATATTCTATTAGTGAGAAGACAATAAGTCTACATACAATAAGTGTATTCTAATCTCAGCATAAAAAGTCAACGCGGTAACTGTTGCAAAGCGGCAGAATCTGTGATATAGTTGGATATAGTATTCTTTAGGAGGTGGCGCTGTGCATATTCAGGAATCCGGCGAAATGTATTTAGAGGCGATCTATATACTCTCCCAAAAGCAAAATAGTGTCCACGCCATCGATATTTCCCAGCATTTGGGCTACTCCAAGCCCAGTGTCAGCCGGGCAATGGGCATTCTGAAAACCGGCGGCTATATTACCGTGGATGAAGAAAACCACATCCACCTGACCGTGGAAGGCCAGGTTGTAGCCGAAAAGATCTACGAACGCCACGATATTCTGTCGAAAATGCTCATTTCCTTAGGTGTTCCTGAGGAAACGGCAATAGAGGACGCCTGCCGCTTGGAGCACGCCATCAGCGACGAATCCTTTGCAGCCATTAAAAATCACTTTACGAGTATGGGAAAATAACCCCCTTTTATGGGCGAATAACCCCCTTTTATTTATGTTTTTTGGAGGCAATTATGTTTTATTCCGGTCCCCATTAGTATTTTCCGCAGGTAAGAAAAACACTATTTTTTACGGAGGATACTATGTCAAGTTTAGTAGAAGAAATCAGCCGGCGGCGGACATTCGCCATCATCTCTCACCCCGACGCCGGTAAAACCACCCTGACCGAAAAATTCCTGCTCTACGGCGGCGCTATCGCCCAGGCAGGTGTGGTCAAAGGCAAGAAAAACTCCCGCGCTGCCACCTCCGACTGGATGGAGATCGAAAAGCAGCGTGGTATTTCCGTCACCTCGTCCGTTATGCAGTTCCAGTACGAGGGCTTCTGCATTAACATTCTGGACACCCCCGGCCACCAGGACTTCTCCGAGGATACCTACCGTACCCTGATGGCTGCCGATGCCGCTGTCATGGTCATCGACGGCGCCAAGGGCGTGGAGCCCCAGACCCGGAAGCTCTTCAAGGTCTGTGCCATGCGCCACATCCCCATCTTCACCTTCATCAACAAGATGGACCGTGAGGCGCGTGATCCGTTCGAGCTTATGAGTGAGATTGAGGAAGTTCTCGGCATCCACACATGTCCGATCAACTGGCCGATTGGCAGCGGTAAGAGCTTCAAGGGTG
>JAZSDE010000022.1:0-6291 GCA_045531015.1 Faecousia sp. | reverse complement strand
GCGGTGTTGAGGGTCTTAAAGATACCGTATGTATTTCTGACGCGGATAATATCCTTGTAGAAGAGGGACATATTGTACTCGTCTGTTCCGTCACGCAGAACAGACCAGTTGATGTTGTTGATCGCATCGCTGGACTTGTAGCTGTTCTCGTCGCCGTCCTTGGTGCGGAGCATTTCTTCGCCTGCCTGGAAGAAGACGGTGCCCTTGGAGACCATCAGAAGCGTTGCGCCCAGACGGTTCATTGCCAGCCGGTCTGCTACGGAGTTATCTCCGTTGGAGAGCAGAAGCTTATCCCAGAGGGTGTTGTTATCGTGAGCACTCATGTAGTTGACGACCATTGCATCGTTAACCTTCCAGCTTGCACCTGTACCGGAACCGCCGCGGATGCCGAAGAGAACAGAGGGGAGAGAGCCTGCACCATTGCCGCTGATGTAGCCCTTAGAGGTGGCGTTGAATACGCTGCCCTTCAGACCGTCGCGGATGGCATCGTTAAATACGGCAATACCGCCGATAGCGCCCTCAAGAGGCTCGATCTTGCTGATCTGAGTTTGGTTTGCCATAGGGCTGCCGTCAATGGTGGAGCCCATAGTCCAGCCTTCGCCATAAATGATGGCTTCGGGGTTGACTGCGTGAACGGCGTTTTCAACTTCCTGCATGGTAGCGAGGTCATGCAGACCCATCAGGTCAAAGCGGAAGCCGTCCAGATCGTACTCTTCTGCCCAGTAGCGCACGGAATCGACCATAAACTTGCCGTACATATATCTTTCGGAAGCGGTATCGTTACCACAGCCGGAAGCGGAGGAGTTTGCGCCGGTAGCGGTGTAGCGGTAATAGTAGTAAGGAACGATTTTGTTCAGGGAGCTGTTTGCATCGTATGTATGGTTGTAAACAACGTCCATAACTACGCCAATACCCGCTTCGTGGAGAGCCTTAACCATTTCCTTATACTCACGGATACGGACGTCACCGTTGTAAGGATCGGTGGAGTAACTGCCTTCGGGAACATTGTAGTTCTTGGGATCGTAGCCCCAGTTGAACTGGCTGTCGGGATCGGCTTCGTTTACTGTTGCATAGTCGTAAACGGGGAGCAGATGGACGTGGGTAATGCCCAGATCGACCAGATAATCCACACCCACGCTCTTGCCGTACTCATTGATAAGACCGCGCTCGGTAAAGGCCATATATTTGCCCTTATATTTGGAGGAAGCAATCTTATTGGAGAAGTCTCTTACGTGTACTTCCCAAATGGTAGCATCGGAGTAGGTTTTAATACCAGTGGAGAATTCCTTGCCCCAGCCTTCGGGGTTGGTCTTGGAAAGGTCGACAACCATACCGCGGTTACCGTTGAGACCGGCTGCTTTAGCGTAGGGGTCAACTGCTTCCTGTGTGCCCACAGAAGTGGTTACGGTGTAGGTGTAGTAGGTGCCATGGCCGCAAGCAGCGGTGTAAGACCATACGCCGCGCTCGCCCTTGACCATATCAACGCTTTCGTAGGCGGTACCTTCGTGACCGGAGGTGAAGAGGTTCAGAACGACCTTAGAGGCGGTGGGGGCCCATACCTTAAATGTGGTCTTGTCACCGCTGATTACAGCGCCCAGGTCGTCACCGTCATAGGTGTAGTTCTCAATAAAATAGGGACTGTCAAAAATGGAGGTGGGAACAACAGCCTTTTCACCGTAGCCTTCGATTACAACGCGGTAGCTCTTGGAAACATCCATTTCCTCATCCACCTCAATGATGCCGGTGGTAGCTTCCTTGCCCATATTGGTGATGCTCAGAACGGTGAGCTCTTTGTCGCCTTCGTATACCTTGACTTCGCTATATTTGGAAATCTTGGTTTTAGGAGTGAGGCTATACTGGATTCTGTGATTGTCAAGCATGCCTGCAAGGGTAAACTTCTTGATCATTGTGAGGGTCTTTCCTCCATCGTTACTGGTATACTGTGCGGGATCGCCGCTCTTTAAGAAGATGAATGTCTCTTTGCCTTCGATCACGGCAAAACGGTCTTCGCTGGTTGCGTCCTTGGTAGCTTCGCCCCAAGAGGAACCGCCAGGCTCGGAGCAACCGGTACGAACGATAAAGCCAACCTGCTCAACGTCCTCGGGAACGTTCAGAACGACTTTGCCGCCGTATTCACAAGCGTGCATAATGTTGCCGCTGCCTTCTTTGCCGTCCCACCATGCCCACAGATCACAGTCGTCAATGACACCGGGGTGAGACCAGTAGAAGGTAATCTGATTGTAGCCTTCTTCCATAGGAATGGTGTACTCGTCTTCGGGAGGACGCCAGCCGTCGGGACCTTCGGAAGGCTCGGTAGGCTCGGTGGGTTCATTGTTGCCGGGGAAACAAGCCGCCAATGACAGAAGCATAACGGCTGCTAATAATAGGGAAAGAATGCGCTTGAAATTTTTCATAATGTCACCTCGCATAGTTTTTGATTCTTATATTGTCTGCTTCTTTACAGGAGCAGTGGAATCACGGAAAATGGGTTCGGTATGAATGGTTACGCGCTTGATTTTGTTGCCCTTGATAGCCTGACGGAGCAAAGTGAAGGCATTTTCGCCCAAAGAAATAAAGTCTTGCTTAACGGTGGTGAGAGCAGGGGAGAAGTACCTCGCCACATCCAGGTTATCAAACCCGCTGACGGAAATATCCTCCGGCACACTGAGTCCGAACTTTTTAAGACCGTTAATGAGGCCAATAGCGATCAGATCGGAGGCGCATACCACGGCAGTAACGTCAGTGCTTGCAAAATACTCCGCTGCCTCCAAGCCGCAGGCTTCCGTATAGTTTCCGTAGCGCACATAAGTGCCGTTATACTCAATATCCGCTTCGATCAGTCCAACCAAGTATCCGGAAAAACGCTCCCGGGTAACCACGGATTCCTTGTCGCCGCCCAAAAAGCCGATTTTACGGTGTCCAAGCTTTACAAGATGCTCCACAACAGCGGCAACGGAGTTGATGTTGTCACTGCTGATACAAGCGACCTTCGGATTCTTTACATAGGAATCCATCAGCATCGCGGTGATATTTGCCGATTCCAGCTCCTTGATGAGGGGGCTGTCCAGCTTGGTGCCCAAGATCATAAGGGCGCAAAAATCGTTTTCGTGACAGAGCTTCTTGAGATGGGGCGGGTTTTTGCTGGTGCAATGCTCCACCACTACTTCATAATGATAGGCATTTGCTGCCTGCTGAAAACCGGTAAGTACGGGATAGCTGACCTGCGCAGTGCTACTGGAATCCATGTTCTCAAACAGAACGCAGATCCGCTTGGAATCGCTGTTGCGGCGCAGGGAAAAACCAACAGCTTTTGCATAGTTGTTTACCCGGTCACGGGTCTCTGCGCTGACGTCTGAGGCGTTATTCAGGGCCTTCGAAACGGTGCTGGCGGAGAGCCCCAGATTGGTTGCAATTTCTTTAATTGTCATAGTTTTTCTCTCTGTTTCTTATTTTCGAAACAAACAGCGTCAAATTTTGCTGCCGTGTCCGAATGATTAACGGTTTGCTTCCTGTTTACTATAACATAGCTTTTGAAATTTGACAACGTATTTTTGAAAAAAGTACAAAAAAGAAAGAAGTGTTTTCATATATATTTAACCTTTTGACGAAAAAAGAGCGATACAGACGTGCTGCGCCATAGGAAACTGCTTGACAGAAGGAGAAAATATGATAGAATACTATCAAAAGGCCGAAACTTTTTCGAAACACGGAACATAGCAAGGAGGAGCGGAAAATGAAAGCACGATATGCCGGCGTTTTATTGCCGATTACGGCATTGCCCTCGCCCTACGGCGTGGGAAGCTTTGGCGTAAAAGCAAAGGCGTTTGTGGATTTTTTGGCAAAGGCTGGACAAAGTGTGTGGCAAGTGCTTCCGCTGGTGCCCACCGGCTATGGAGACTCTCCCTATTCCTCCTCTTGCGCAATTGCTGGAAGCCCTTACCTGATCGATATAGATATCTTAATTGAGCAGGGCTTGCTTACAAAGGCAGAAGCGGCGGAATATACTTGCGAGCTGCCGATGTGGGACGGCGCGACGAATCGGGTAAACTATGAAGCTTTGTTCTACCGCCGCATCCCCCTTCTTAAGCTGGCATTTAGCCGCTTTGATAAAAACGCGCCTGATTTCCGGGCGTTTTTGGAAGCGGGGGAGTATGAAGAATTTGCAGCCTTTATGACCTTGAAGGAAGCCCACGGCTGGCAGGCACTTTCCACCTGGAAAGAATGCTATCGCACCCGTGACGCGGAAGCGCTGGACCGTTTCCTGATAGAAAATGAAGAAACGGTGCTGTTTTGGCAGTTTACGCAGTATGAGTTTTTCCGTCAATGGCACGCACTTAAGGACTACGCCAATGACCGCGGTGTGCAGATTATGGGCGATATGCCTCTTTATGTATCTGACGACAGCGCGGAGGTCTGGGCCCATCCGGAGCTTTTTTTGCTGGACAGCGAGGGAAAGGCCACGGAGGTGGCAGGCGTCCCACCGGATTATTTCAGCGAAGATGGCCAGCTTTGGGGAAATCCTCTATATAACTGGCCAAAAATGAAGGAAGATGGCTACGCGTGGTGGACAAATCGGCTAAAGAAGGCCCTTTCTATGTACGATGTGGTTAGAATTGACCATTTCCGGGGCTTTGACCGTTTCTATGCGATCCCTGCAGGCAGCCCCAATGCAAGAAAGGGACGCTGGTGCGACGGTCCTAAGGAAGCGCTGTTTGAGGACAAGAAGGACTGGCGGATCGTTGCGGAAGATCTTGGCGTTTTAGATGAGGGCGTATACCGCTTGATGCGCAACACCGGCTATCCCCGTATGAAGATCTTGGAATTTGCCTTTGACGGCAACCCGGAGCATGAATTCAAACCTTCGAATTACGATGAAAACAGCGTGGTGTATACCGGTACCCACGATAACGCCACCTTCATGGAGCATTTGGAGGGTATGGATTCGGAACAACGGGAGATCTTCTATACAGATCTGGCGTCCGAATGTGAAAAGTGGGATGTGGAGTTTGTTTTTGATTCCGAGGAGATAGACGATCCTCTTACTATGCATCGGGCGAGAAAGACTGTTATCCGGATCGCTTACTTAAGCTGCGCCAAATATGTGATCTTCCCCTTGCAGGATTTGCTGGGAACCGGCGCGGATTCCCGTATGAATTGCCCTGGAATTCTTAGTACAAACAACTGGAGCTGGCGGTATGAGGAAGATGCGCTTACAGATGCGTTTGCAAACGAGATATGTGCAGATGTACGGGCAGGCAAGCGATAAACGATACATTAAATAATAAATACGCAATTCCCTCCGCTTTGGAAATGACCCAAGGCGGAGGTTTTTTGCTTGATACTGGAAAAAACGAAACGTGTTGCGAGAATTATTTTGAAAAGTTTCGAAACAATTCAGAAATTTTGCGCAATTTACACAAAAATGAAGCGAAAAATTGTACAATATGCAATGTGAAAAAATGTCAAATTCCCTTGACTTTCCTTTTGGGTAATTGTACAATATGCACATAGGGAGAATTTGCGTCTATTGGCAAATTTTCTCATAAGGCTGAAAGGCCAAAATTTTTTGTTAAAGGAGTAAGGATATGAAAAAGATTCTCGCACTCGTTTTGATTCTCGCATTTTCCCTGACCTGCCTTGCAGGTTGCGAGCTCCCCTTCGAGCTCCCCTTCGATCTGCCCTTCCTGGGCGGCGAACCCACCGAGCCTGCTAATGAAAACCTGGTTACCGTTTCCTGGTATCAGGGCAGCAAGCTCCTGAGAGAAGACAAGGTTGAAAAGGGCACCAAGGTAACTGCTTGGACTCCCGAAGCTGTTGAAGGCAAGGACTTCACCGGCTGGTTCGCTGAGGCTTCTCTGACTGAGGCTTTCGATTTCGAGACTGTTATCGAAGCTGACACCGACATCTTCGCAAAGTTCACCAGCAACGTATTCGTAGAGGATGAAAAGTCCTACTACCTGATCGGTACCGGTTCCGGCGATATGAAGGCGAGTGGCTGGAATCACGATAACTCTATGGCTAACCTGGTTATGACCAAGACCGAGAACGCTTCTGCTAACGTATATGAGATCGAGATTCTGATGTATGCAGGCGATGCATTCCAGATCTGCTACGGCGGCACTTACGATGGTCAGGTCGGTATCGGCTATGTTCCCGGCGCTGAGTACGCAGACGGCGTAAACCGCTACGACAACGGCACCTATACTGCAGCTGACAAGAAGTTCGCTACTGTTAAGAATGCTGACGGCGTTGTAGTCTTCGAGGGCCACGACGAGTTCAATAAGGAATTCT
>JAZSDE010000007.1:0-13207 GCA_045531015.1 Faecousia sp. | reverse complement strand
TTTGCCTCCAGCTTTGCAATGTTTGCTGCCGGCCGTGCCTATGAGCAGGTGCGTAACTCAATTGGTTACCCTCATATGAATGTGAAAATCGGTGCTACCCACGGTGGTATCTCCGTGGGTGAGGACGGTGCGTCTCACCAGTGCTGCGAGGACTTCGCACTGATGCGCTCTATTCCCGGTATGACCGTCATTTGCCCCGCTGACGATGTGGAGGCAAAGGCTGCTGTAAAGGCTGCTTACCTGATGGACGGCCCCGTATACCTGCGTTTCGGCAGACTGGCTGTGCCGGTATTCCACAGCGAGGACTATACCTTCGAGATCGGTAAGGGCGAAGTACTGAGGGACGGCAACGATGTTGCCATCATCGCCAACGGTCTGCTGACTTACGAGGCAATTCTTGCCGGTGAAGAGCTGGAGAAGCAGGGCATTCACGCCCGCGTTATCAATATGGCTACCATTAAGCCTCTGGACGAGGAGCTGGTGCTAAAGGCTGCCAAGGAATGTGGCAAGGTCATCACCTGCGAAGAGCACTCCGTCATCGGCGGCCTGGGCGAGGCTGTGTGTTCTCTGCTGGCTGAGAAGTGCCCCACGCTGGTGCGCCGGATCGGTGTCAACGATGAGTTTGGTCATTCCGGCCCCGCCGTCGATCTGCTGAAGCAGTTCGGCCTGTCCTGTGAGAATATTGTTGCCGTTGCCAAAGAGCTGTGCGGCAAGTAAGGAGAAATACAATGAAATTTAAGCAAGCGCTTGCCTTGATTATGGCGGCTGTTCTGCTGCTGGGTCTGATCGCAATGGCGATCCCGATGCTGTAATTAAAAAAACCGCCTGAGAGGAGCACTTCCTTACGGAGTGCGCCTCAGTTATATTCGCTTACCGGCGAGTGATATTGCTCCGCAGTGATATACGGCTATGCCGTGTGATATTTGGCTACGCCGAGCTTTTATGGAGAATATAATATCACAAAAGCCGTAGGCTTTTATATCACTTTCACACCGAAAAAGAAGCATTATTTTCGGCAAGTATTTACCTTTATCAAAGTATGTAACCTACTATGACACTTTCAAATGGAAAGTGTCGATTTTATATAAAAAGAAAGTAGGGAGAGCACTTCTTTATGAAGTGTCTCCCAAAGGCGGCTTTTTAATTGATAATTGCCAGTTGACAATTATGGCGTCTACGCCGCAGATGGATTTGAAAACGCACCCTTTTTCGGGGTGAAGCTTAAGCGATAATGGTGCTAAAAATTGTGAAAAATGGGGAAATTACGGAGATAATACAAGGAATCACAAAGATTTGGCTTGATTTTTGCTTCTATATATGGTAGAATGTCTCTTGGTTTTGGGATTTTTATATCTTGAGGCCATATACTTTTCGAGTAGGGAGGGATATGTTTGCGTAAGCGTATATTGGCTATGGCACTGACTGTGGCTATGCTGATGTCTGTGGTCGTGTTTCCTGCAAACGCCGCTACTAGCAGCGAAGAGACAGCACTCCGGCAGATGATTACAAAGACCTATAAGCGCTTGCGGGCCACCAACGGTTATGACTCGTACAGTGGTTATTGCGGAAAAATGGCAGCATATACCCTTTATTATTTAGGTGTGGATAAGCGTGTCCACGTACATAACGGCAAAGATGAATATGATGCCTACAAGAATTTGGATAAAACAACCGGCGGTTACATGGTAGAAACCTATCCCGCAGCGGAGTATACGCTTGAGGAGGCACTTAACGCTATCAGCGAGGGCGGCACCCGGGACGTATACAACATTTTGGTAGGCTTCCAAAGAACCAATACCGCAGCCGGTAAGAAATACGGTCACGCGGTGGTCATCTACGGTATTCTCAACGGTAACGTTTATTTTACTGAAAGCTTCGTCCACTTGGGTGTCGCTGAGGGCAAGCCCATCGTATGTACCATTAAGGAATTTGCCAAGAGCTACAGCGACTGGACTACCTTTGAGGGCGTGATTCATTTCGGAACTAAGCGTTATGCAGATTTTTGCACTGACTATCCGGCTGACCTTTTTGTAAAGACCACCGAAGAGACCCCTGTTTATTCCATTCCCAGCACGGTGGATGTGGAGGGCTACACCGCACAGCAGCTTACAACTGCCCTTTCCAAGGAGCGGCTGGAGGTGGTAGGTCTATATCAGAATAAGGCGGGTCAGTGGTTCTACGAGGTCAATTACGGCGATGTGATCGGCTATGTAGAGACCGGTAAGACAGAGGTCATTCGCTTCAACTTCCGGCACACGGCTTCCGGCTTCAATGCCCCCGAGAAATTGCAGAAGGGTAAGGGTTTTACCGTGGGCGGTACGGTTGTGGCGCAGCAAGGCGGTCTCGCCGGACTGAAGCTGTCTATTACTGACCGTAAGGGCAACGAGCTTTACAGCTGCCAGATCCAAAAGGACGGCGCAATGGCATCCATCAATAAGGCCGCCAGCGATATGATGAAATTCAGCAAGCTGGAAATGGGCGTTTATACCTATACTGTCACCTGCGATCTGGTGAATAACTATGTTGTGGGCGGTGAGTTGCTTACTGAGACCGAGACGGTGACTTTGGTAAAGAAGGACTTTGCGGTCGGCAATGTGGAATTGCCGACCCAGCAGGAACAGCTTCCCGAAACGGAAATTCTGAACGGCTGGCAGTATGACACCGCCTCCGGCAACTGGAAGTTCTACGAAAACGGCCAGCTGGCACAGGGCTGGATATTCGATAACGGTGCGGATTACTACATCTTAGCCGATGGCACTGCTGCAACAGGTTGTGTGGAGATCAACGGAGAGGATCGCTACTTTACCCCTTCCGGCGCAATGCGTACCGGCTGGTATGAGACGGCAAAGGGTACTTACTACTTACTGAGCAATGGCGCTCAGGCCAAGGGCTGGCATACGGTCAACGGAATTCCCTGTTATTTTGGCGATAACGGCCTTTGGCAGCCGGATGCCCAGTATGCTCCCGAAGAAGATTCAAATACAGGTCTGCCTACCGATGAACTGTTTACCACCCTCTTTGAGAGCCTGAATAAGTGTACTGAACAGTACCAAAATTTCTTTAATCCTTGATAAAAACCCGATGTTCACATCAGGTTTTTATTTATTGAAATCAATGCCGCGGCAAACCGTCCAGTAATGCAGGGCGCTTTCAATTTCCCGTTGCGGGAGATCGAAATACTCCGCAAGCTGCCAAAGCTCGGTGAAGCCGCTCGTAAAAGCCTCCCGGAGTTCTTCCTCGGGAAGGTATTGTTCTGCAGCCCAACGGTTTGCCCTGTACTCGCTGCGCTCTACAAGCTCGTAGGGACTTTCCACCTTGTGCAGGGCCCCAGTGGCGGCGTGACCCAGCTCGTGATAGCAAATGCCGCGCAATAGCCGAGTAGAGGGGATTTTTGAAAAGTCTAAGAAAATGGCATATTCTCCCTGATCCCGGATGGTTGCGCCGGGCTGGGGACAGCCAAAATAGGGGATTACATCTATCTGATTTTTTTGACAGTAGCCATAAAAATCCGAAAGTTCGAACATAGTTATTCCTCAGCGTGCCGCCGTTGCCGCATGATCCGCACCATATCCCGGACGGCGGTCTTCTCCTTTTCATCCAATTCCTTGAAATCTCCGTAAAAAGCGATGTCTACCTCGTCCAAAATATCACGGACAGTCTCATGACCCAATAAGTAGCCCACAGAAACACCCAGATAGTCGGCGATTTTTTGAGCAGTTTCGGCACTCAAACCTTTTTTGCGCCCCATTTTTAGATCGGTCATAAGACCACGACTGAGACCCAAATCGGAACAAAGCCGGCCCGGACGGATATTCTGCTCTGCGCAAAGACCTTCGATGGTTTCGTAGAGATTTCCCATATTTCTTTTCCTCCGCA
The DNA here is from genome assembly GCA_045531015.1 of Faecousia sp. Lineage (GTDB taxonomy): Bacteria > Bacillota > Clostridia > Oscillospirales > Oscillospiraceae > Faecousia. The sequence goes on along the minus strand of JAZSDE010000007.1, from coordinate 9,331 downwards.
CCTTCGGTGCAAGACGCAGGGGATTCCTGCAGCCTTTCTCTATTTCGACAAAAGTACATAGTAGAGTACAATGTGTCGTGCTTGATGATATATTAGTACTTGAACGCGTACTTGTCAAGAGAGAAAAGTAAAATTTTCTGCATAAAGATGATAAAAAATAATATGTCCAATAAATGGGATGAATAAAAAGGCGGTATGCGAGATATATTATACAGGAGAAGAAAATGAGGGTTGACAAAGGGTGACTTATGTGATACTATATTAAAGCTTTCCCAAGCACCATATCGCGGAGTAGAGCAGTTGGAAGCTCGTCGGGCTCATAACCCGGAGGTCGTAGGTTCGAGTCCTGCCTCCGCAACCATAAAAAGTCGTGAAATCGTACGATTTCAGGACTTTTTCTTGCCTTTTAGGGGCTAAAAAGTTCAGACTATTTTTCCGAAAACCCCGTGAAAACCGCCCTGACCCATATTTTGACCCATAATGGATTATCATCACGCGGATTTTTCAGCACAAAATAGCATCCGACTACTCCCAAATTCGAAAATGACGGAAATATTAATTCTCTCTGCTTAGCACATCAACGCTAAACCATACAACTAAAACACGAGGCATCGGCAGGACTTATCCCACCGATGCCTTTATTTGTTCTATTCGTTTTGTTACTTGCCGGTTGGCGGCAATGGTTAAGTCCGTCCTGCGGGAATAGGATGGTGGAAGAGTTGGGATGAAGAAGGTTTATAAATTTCTATTTCATAATGGAAGCCTTGTACTCCCGCGGGGTCATATTGGTGAAGCGCTTGAAGCATTTGGAGAAGTATTGGGGATTATCGAAATGGAGCAGGTCGGAGATCTGGGAAATATTATAATATCCCTCCCGGATCAGCCGCCGCGCCTCCTTGATCTTAAGAGAATTGTAGTAGTGCATAATGCCTTCACTGCGATATAGCGCAAACAGCGCCTTGACGGTACTCTCGCTTTTTCCGGTGTGGCGCACCACATCCGAAATGGTGATTTTACTGTAAAGATTTTGGTGCAGATAATCCAAAATTTCTTTGACGGGGTAGGGGACATCGATGCCGTCGATCAGATAGCTCTGCCGCATTTTCTTAGTAAGCACATCGGTATGTCGGCACAGTCGAATCAAAAAGACCTCCAATAAGTTTTTGGTCATTTGGCTGCTGCCATAGGGGGGATTTTCCAATTTAATTAAGTTTTGGAGCAGGGGATTATGCTCGTCGATAAGCCGATAGCAGGAGAGCCCTTCCGCAAAGAGCATAGAAAGCAGGGCTTTTTCCTCTGCATCTAACTTAAAGATCTTTCCCTCAAAATAGCGCATAGCCCGGCTGTGGCACTCGAAGGTGATGATGCTGACATTGGGCGCCACATCATTGTTGCCGGATAGATTATGAAATTCGTTAGGCTTATGGAAGGTCATTTCCCCGCTTTTGAGAATAAAACGGTTTTTGTCTGCGGTGCAGAGCATTTCGCCCTTGTCGATATACACCATCTCCCAAAAGTCGTGCTTTTCGCCTTCATAGGCAAAACTTTTGGATAGCTCCATATAGAAAATCGTAATGATTTTCTCTACATTAATAACTTTTTCAAAAGAATGTCGTGTAAAATTATCTACCATATAAACACCCCATAGGCTGAAATTACAAGTATCATAACCGATTTTGCACTCCTTTGCAAGAGGAAAGTCGATATAATGAACTTAGAATACCAGTAAAGGAGGACATATATGTATACCGTATTAGCTATCACCAGCCATCCGGACGATATGGAGATCGCCTGCGCAGGTACTTTGCTCAAATGTAAGCAGCGGGGAGACCGGGTAGTCATCTGCCATCTCAGCAGCGGCAACTTGGGCCATGTGGTGATCCCACCGGACGAGCTGCGCGTTATGCGGGCCAAGGAAGCGGAGCGTTCTGCCGAAATGGCAGGCTTTGAGATCATCCATAGCTGTTTTGACGATCTGGCCATCTATGATAATAACAAAGAGGCCAGAGATAAGGTGGTGGATGTGATAAAATCCGTAAACCCTGACTTTATCATCACCCACGCTCCGGATGACTATATGCCTGACCACACAGCGGTTTCCCGCCTTGTTTTCGATGCCAGCTTCACCGCAACCCTGCCCAATTATCATACGGAAGTTCCCGGCGCTGCCAAGATGGTGCCGATCTACTATATGGATACCCTCTGCGGTGTGAACTTTAACCCTACGGAATACGTAGATGTTACACCCTATATCGATAAAAAACTGGAAATGCTGGAGTGCCACGAATCCCAGATCGTATGGATGCGGGATCACGACGGTATCGATTTCCCGGATATGGTCAAGACCTGCTGCCGTTACCGCGGCTTCCAATGCGGTGCAGAATATGCGGAAGGCTTCCGCCAATGTCAGGTTTACTTAAAAGGTACAACAAAACGGTATTTGCCGTAAAAATCAAAAAGGAGAGGTAACTTATGAATTTCAATTCTACTGTAAAAGGCTCTGCCCTGGAGGGCTTCTATCCTGCCGGTTGGGATTTTGACAAGATTGATGCCTGCATCGATGCACCGGAAACCATCTGCGACCGTCAAACTCATTGGAATCCCGGATTTACTCCGGTAAAGTGCGACAGCTTAGGCGAATTTGAGACTTATATGGGTCATGAAATCGCCATGCAGATCAAGCTGGCGGCAGATCGTAATGAAAAGATCGCTTTCATTCTGCCCGTTGGCCCGATGGGTATGTACAAGTGGGTTGTTTACTTCCTGAAGGAGTGGCAGGTTCCCTGCAAGCACGTTTATACCTTCAATATGGACGAGTGGGCAGACAGCGAGGGAAATACCTTGGCTCCTGATAATTCCGGCGCCTTCCAGTATGCTATGGAGCAGGCACTGTTTAATCCTCTGGGTGAACTGACCGTTCCTGCAAATCAGAGAAACTTTGCAACAAAGACCAATCTGCCGACTTACCCTGAAAAGATTGCCGCACTGAAGGCAGAGGGCGCAAAGCTGGTGCTGGTATACGGCATTGGCAGAATGTGCCATATTGCTTTCTGGGAGCCTACTTTTGCAGCGGATTATGCAACCGCAGAGGAATGGGAGAAAGCACCCTACCGCATCGCTGCGAAGATCCATCCCCTGACTGTGGAGCAGAATGCGCTCACCAGCTTCAAGTCCAGAACTACTCTGGTGCCTTGCAGAGCCAACAGCATTGGTCCCGGCTTGTTCCTGCAGGCAGACTATGCCATCGGCGGTGCAGACGGCACGTTGGGCAGAGGTATGCAGTGGCAGGGTATGTCTTTGTGGATGACCCTCCGTCACGAAAAGACACCTTGGATCACTTCTTCCTATATTCCCACGCTTCCCGGCAGACTGTTCTTCCTGAAAGACCTGGCAGGCCCGCTGGAAGCAGAATGTAACTAAGCTATGGATGGTCAGGAGAGAACCGGTATCGTAGTTGCCGGTACGGTGATCGTTGACAAGATCAATGAGATTTCTGCCTATCCTCAAAGCGGCGAGCTGACCCAAATCCGCAGTATTCAAACGGCCATCGGCGGCTGTGTTCCCAATGTGGCGCTGGATCTGAAACGAATTGACCCTTCGCTGGAGATTAGCGCAGTAGGCACGATTGGCGATGATGAAGAAGGCGCATTTGTAACGGAAACCCTGCAAAAGGGTGGCGTATCCACAGGTGGACTGACGGTACTGCCCGGAGAAAAGACCAGCTTTACCGATGTGATGAGTGTGTCCGGCGGACAGAGAACTTTTTTCACCTATGCCGGAGCCAGCGCAAAATTCGGCAGCGAGCATATGCCATTTGAAACTGTAAAGCCCAAAATGCTGCACCTTGGCTATTTTCTGCTTTTGGAGCGTGTAGACAACGGAGAGGGCCTGAAGATTTTGCAAATGGCAAAGGAATCCGGCATTGAAACCTCCATTGATTTGGTCAGCGAAAACTCAGATCGATATGCCCTTGTAAAGCCTTGCTTGCTCTATACAGATTATCTGATTATCAACGAATTGGAAGCGGGCAAGCTGACAGGCATAAAGCCCTGCACCGAGAATTTGGAAAAGATGGCGTTGCGGCTGAAGGAAATGGGCGTGCAGAAGAAAGTCATTATCCATATGCCGGAGTGTGCAGCTTGCGCAGGGGAGGATGGCTATATCTGCGTGCCGTCCTATCAATTGCCGGAGGGATATATTCAGGGAACGACCGGTGCGGGTGATGCCTTCTGTGCCGGTGCGCTGACCGGAATTTACCACGGCTGGAGTGATGAGGAAGTCCTGTCCTTTGCTTCTGCCAGCGCGGTAATGGCTTTGGGTAGCCCCGATGCTACCAGTGGACTGCGTACGATGGAAGAAATACGGCAGTATTGCGGCCAATTTGCACGCAAATTGCTATAAAGAGGAAAAAGATATGAAACAAGCAGTAATGTATGGCGGCGGTAATATCGGCCGTGGCTTTATTGGCGCGCTGCTGAGCCAAAGCGGTTATAGAGTGACCTTTATCGATGTGGCAGAGCCGGTGATCAAGGCTTTGCAGGAGAATGAAAAATACCCCATCCGTATTGTGTCCACCGAGGGCCACGAGGATGTTTGGGTAGAAAATGTAACTGCCGCAAACGGTAATCTGCCCGAAGCAGTAGAGGCAATTACGAATTGCGACATTATGGCAACGGCCGTAGGCGCAAGAATCCTCAAGTTCATCGTTCCCAATATCGTTGCAGGACTTCGCAAGCGTTGGGAAATGAATAAAGGTCCGCTGAATATTATCATCTGTGAGAACCTCAACGATGCCAATAAAATCTTGGAGGGTATGCTGAAAGAGCAGCTTACCGAGGAAGAATGCAAGAAGTTCGACGAGACCGTCGGTCTTGTGGAAGCCTCTATTGGTCGCATGGTGCCCGTTCAGACGGAAGAGATGAAGGACGGAGAGCCTATGCGTGTCTGCGTGGAAAAGTATGGCTTCTTACCCGTAGATAAAGCGGCATTTAAGGGAGAAATCCCGGAAATAAAGAATATGGTACCGTACGAGCCTTTCGATTACTACATTAAACGCAAGCTCTATGTCCACAATATGGGTCACGCAACTTGTGCATATTTGGGTGACCTTTTGGGCCTTGAATACATCTATCAATCCATCGCTGTGCCTGAGGTGCGGGTGCTGGTGCAAAACGCGATGTTAGAGAGCGCACAGACCCTACACAAGCACTATGGCACAGATTTGGCGGCACTTCAGGCGCATATTACAGATCTTCTTTACCGTTTTACCAATGCGGCATTGGGAGATACCTGCGGACGTGTTGGCGGTGATCCTGCAAGAAAGCTCTCTCCAGCGGACAGACTCATTGGCTCCTCACTCTTGGCGATAGAGGAGGGAATCACACCTGCATATATCGCCGTTGGTGCGGCGGCAGGATTGCATCGCTACATAAAGGAAAACGGTGGCGAGCAGTCCATAGATACTGCAAAGGCAGTGCTGTTGGAGGTTTCCAAATTAGAAGAAGCTCATCCGCTGCATAAGTTGATCTTACACTACTACAAAATGCTACTGGGTGGCTGCGATCTTAAGAAGCTGATTGCTGAGGCGGATAAGCTTAAGCACGACAGTGTGCAGGCGGTTGTATAAAACATTATTTTGACAGCTGCATATCAATCATTCAGAGATGTGTACCGGGTTGGTGTGCAAAAAAACAGCAGGCATCACTTTTAAGAGTGCTGCCTGCTGTTAGTTTATAAAAAGATGGCGGTAGTGGCTAAGCTACCGTCATCTTTTCTGAAGAGGGAACGGATAAATGTTCGTCTAAAATAAGGCCTTTTGTTAAAAGAGGACAGAGTCTTGATCTTATTTAATGGAATGGGCGGTGACAGTGACATTGCTGGGGGCATTCCATTCTACTTTTCCGTTATGTACAGAAATTTCGAGCCATCCATCGGGAATAGGGATCGTTGCGTCGATATCGGTTAGCCCGAACGAAGTGGGAGATATATTTATTTCCCTGCCGCTGTTTGAAATCTTGACGCCAAGTAGAGTTTCCACAAGGAATGCGAGAACGCCAGAGGACCAGCCGTGACATAGAGAGTGGCGGAATCCCTCGTAGCAGAAACGTCCATAATCGCCATGGATATCTTTGGTGCCGGGAGCACATTAATGGATTTAAGGCTGCGGAATAGTATTTCTTGGCTATGAAATCCATAAAATTTGAAGATTTTTTATTCTTTCAGCTTAACGACTTATAAAGCAAGCATCGGCAGAATTCTTCCCGCCGATGCCTTATTTTGTTCTGTTCATTTTGTTATTTACCGCTTGGCGGCAGGCGCAGCAGTCACTGTGCGGTAATCATTCTAATAAAACACTGCTTATATCACATCCACGACAGCGCTGGTTGCCCAGCTCATATGTACTCTTGCTTTGCGTTCGAATTCTGTTCCGTTTCCAAAGGCATCCAACAGCGGTTCGTTCAATTCGCTAATTGTATCAAGATCGCCTGCGATATAGGCATTCAAGCGATCCCGGCAATGCTTTATGCGTTGCATCAGTCCACCCAAGCGAATGTCATGGAGCTCGAAGCCGTTGGGTTTATTTTCTGCAAACCACTGCGTGCGGAAGCAATTATAAAAATGTTCCAACAGAACCAACAGACTGCTGTATTTTTCGGTGATCTGTTTTAGGGCCTCCATATCCTTGGCGTGGTATGCTTTTCGTGTTTGTGCGCCTAATTCATATTTAATCGCCAAAACATCGCAAAGGCTGCTCATCGTCGCAAAAAGATAACCAAATTCTTCGTTGTTTTCCAGTGCTTTCAATTGCTCTGCGCAGGTGGTATAGGTCTGTGCTCTTCCTTCTTCTTCGATCGTGGAGTCGAAAATGCCCGCAAAACAGTCATTAAACAGCATATACCGATCGGGATTTGAAATCTTATAGGTTTCGTGGGGCGTTCCAACAAGATCTAAAAGCATAAAATCATCAAATCGAATACCATACTTTTTCTCAAAGCCGGCTTTGATCCGATCCATATCGTTGTTGCCCTTGGCAATTTCAGAGGCATAGTACAGAGAAGGGAGCAACGAAAAATTGCTGCACTCCGCGCCGTCGTCGCCCCATATTGTAAGGAACACATCTTTTACACCGTTTTCGATACAAGCATGAAAGGCAGCTCTGGTGGCATCTATACTGAATCGGTTGTGGGGCACAAAGCCTGTCCAGCTCCAAAGACCTCCGGCAAACCAAATGCTTTCCTTGATGGCTACGTGAGAACGGATATTTCTGTCGTAGCGGTCCTGATTTCGGGAATAATAGTCCCAGTAAATAAGATTTACATTACTGGGGATCAGTGTGCTTACTTTTTCGGGCATAGCAGTTTCGCTATCGTAATAATCACCGAGAACGGATGGCTGTAAAAGCCGGAAGAACATATCCCCCCACATAATCAGTTCAAAGTCGTATTTCTTAGCGATTTCAGAAACTCTTTGCAAATGGCTTAAAAGAATATCAAAACGGTCTTTATAGCCATGAATATCCTGATATTTTCCCCGTCCCAGCATATGCGCTTCATCCATGCCGATATTGACGATGCGGCTGCGGAAGCATTTGTGCAGGGTTGCAAACATAGCATCGATCAATTCATAGGTCTTTTCTTCGCCAACCAGCAAAATATCGCCGCAATCCTGAATATCACTATAGACCGTCTGCCAACGGAAAATGGATTCCATATGTGCTAGTGTTTGGATACATGGTATCAGTTCCATTCCTTTACTTGCGGCGTAATTATCCATATCCCTCAGTTCGTTTTGAGAATAACGCCCCCGCAGATAGCCAAAGTATGGATGCCCCTCAATTTCGTATGTATCTTCTGTATATAACATAAGTGTGTTATAGCCTAAATCCGCGGTGATATCGATCCATTTCTTTACAGCATCTACCGTCATAACTGCGCCTCTGGAGCAGTCAACCATTGTGCCGAATCTGCGAAAATGATGCATAACCATAAATGTTATTCCTTTCCTGTTATTACATAATGGCTGCTTTGTTTTCTGCGGGGGTCATATTGGCAGCGCATATCGCAGCAAATATGCCTGCGGTTGTGTAAATTAGCGCGAAAACCCTCTCCGGAAAAGCCAAAAACACTCCGGAGAGGGGTTCTTTTAGTTCACAGCCAGAGGAAAACCGGCGGCAGTATGCGCATCGATCAGCTCGTCACACAATGCTACGATCTCGTCGGTTGAAAGCTCGGCGCCCGTATGGGGGTCCATCATTGCTGCCTGATAAACGATTTCCCGCTTGCCGGTATAGGCGGCTTCGATGGTCAGAAGCTGCGGGTAGATGTTGCTGGAGTTCATTGCAGCCAGCTGCAGCGGCAGTTCACCTACATAGCAAGGGGTGATGCCGTTGGCATCCACAAGACAAGGCACCTCTACGCAGGCTTCTTTGGGCAGATTGGAGATGAGACCGTTATTGATGACATTGCCACCAATGGTATAAGGAACATTGGTGACCATTGCCTCCATAATCCGGGAAGCATATTCCTTGGAGCGCTCATGCTCAAGACCTTCACCGGATAGCAGCTTTTCTCTGCGTTCTACCCAAGCTTCGATTTGGTTTATGCAGCGACGGGGATATTCATCCAGAGGAATATTGAACTTTTCAATCAGGTCCTCACGGCCGGGTTTGATGTAGAAAGGATTGTACTCTGCGTTATGCTCACTGGATTCGGTGCAGAAATAACCGAGCTTATCAATATAGTCAAAGCGGACCATATCCTTGTGCTTCATAGTGGCGCTCTTTTCCTTTGCTCGTCTGCGGACTTCGGGGTAAAGGTCGTTGCCCTGCTTGTCTGTCAGCTTCAGCAGCCATGCCATATGGTTGATACCGGCAATTTGGGCAATGTGATTGTCCGCGTATTCATCCATGCCCACCTTATGAAGAATGCTAGTGGCACAAACCTGAACACTGTGGCACAGACCGATCATTTTGATGCCTGTATGGCGCTGCAAATAGCCGGTTAGCATTGCCATAGGATTGGTGTAATTCAGGAGCCATGCATCGGGGCAGACCTCCTCCATATCCGCGGCAAAATCGCGCAATACGGGAATCGTCCTGAGGGCGCGGAAGATGCCACCGATACCCAAAGTATCACCGATGGTCTGACGCAGACCGTATTTTTTGGGAATTTCAAAATCGATGACCGTGCAGGGTTCATAGCCGCCCACCTGAATGGCACAGATAACGAAATCCGCGCCCCGCAGAGCGTTTTTGCGGTTTTCAACACCAAGATAGGAGACGACCTTTGCGCGGTCCTCGTTGAAGCTGTGATTCATAGCCTCAATTACAAGC
>JAZSDE010000009.1:0-10770 GCA_045531015.1 Faecousia sp. | reverse complement strand
ATTTACCGGAGGACATCGGCGTATACTCTTGTAGAAACGCTTCTCCGAGATTCCACGCCAGGCTGAACGCAAAAGAAAAGACCTACTGCTACCGTGTCTGGAACAGCGAGACCCCTTGCGTGTTTGACAGAAGGTATGTCTACCTGGACACCCGGGAAGTAGATGTAGATAGGATGCAAAATGCCGCACGTTTCTTTATCGGACAGCACGATTTCTCTGCATTTTGTACCAACACAAAGATGAAAAAGTCTACAGAGCGATACATTTCTGCTTTTTCTGTAGAGCGCTTCGGTGATGAAATTCGCTTTACCGTAACTGGCAACGGTTTTCTGCACCATATGGTGCGGATTATGGTTGGTACCTTGCTGGAAATTGGCAGGGCAGAGCGGGAGATGAGCAGCATTCCTGCACTTTTCGGCGGTGTTCGCGCGGATGCCGGTGAGTTGGTTCCTGCCTGCGGACTGTGTTTAATGGAGGTGATCTATTGAATATTCAGATTTTTGGAAAGAGCAAGTGCTTTGATACGAAAAAGGCAGAACGCTATTTTAAAGAACGAAGAATTAAATACCAGTACATTGATCTTCTGCGCTACGGCCTCTCCGGTAAGGAATTTGATGCGGTCCTGCGCGGTATTGGCGGTATCGACAACCTGATCGATTGGGACAGCAGATCCGACAGTATCACCCTTATCAAATATATGGATGACGCCCGCGGTAAAGAGGACAAGGTCTATGATGATCCGTCCCTTATGCGTACCCCCATTGTTCGTAACGGTAAGCAGGTAACCGTCGGGTATTGCCCGGAAATTTGGGCGACATGGGAATAACACGAAAGCAGTTTCCTTCGGGAGGCTGCTTTTCTATTTTGGAGGAGTCAATGGATTGGATAAAACGGATTAACGGCATCGTTTGGGGCGTACCGACCCTTTTGCTGATCGTGGGTGTTGGACTTTTGCTGACAGTTATCACCCACTTTGCACAGTTTCGGTTATTGCCAAGAGCGCTGCGCAGCTTTCTTGGAAGAAATCAAAGAGATAGCACCAAGGACGGAGAAAGTCCATTTCGGGCACTGTGTACCGCACTGGCAGCTACAGTAGGTACAGGAAACCTTGCCGGCATCGCCGGGGCCATCGCAATCGGTGGCCCGGGTGCAGTGTTTTGGATATGGATCGGCGGTATACTGGGGATGATAACCAAATGTGCGGAAGCGACTCTGTCCGTCCATTATCGAACGAAGGACAGCAGCGGCAGCTATATCGGCGGCCCAATGTACGTCATTGCCAACGGACTGCACCATAAATACCGGATATTGGCGGTTATTTATGCGGTATTTGGCGTTATTGCGGCATTTGGTGTTGGCAATGCCACCCAAATCAACACACTGATCGGCGGTATCAACAGCGCTATTTCCTATTGTGGGTATACGCCCACAATGCTGGGCAATATTACCATCGGTATTCTCTGCGCCGTTTTGGTGGCCATTTTGCTTTTTGGCGGCGCAAAACGGATCGGCGCAGCGGCAGAATCACTGGTGCCATTTGCTTCTGTGATTTATATTTTACTGGGTGCAGGTGTTCTCATTTTGCGTTTTGATGCTATCCCAGCTGCATTTAGCGCGATCTTTCGGGGTGCATTTACACCGGGTGCGGTAACCGGAGGCGTGATCGGCTCGGCATTTATCACGTTGCGGATCGGGGCTTCCAGGGGTATATTTACAAATGAAGCGGGGATGGGTACAGCGGGTATTGCCCACGCAGCCGCCCGGGTGGAACATCCCGTGCAGCAGGGGATGATGGGCATTGTGGAAGTCTTTATTGACACCCTTGTGATCTGCACAGTTACTGCCTTGGTAATTTTGTGCAGCGGTATTCCGATCCATTATGGTGAGGATGTGGGTATCTTACTGACAGCAGAGGCTTTTGCTTCAGTCTACGGTGGTTGGGTTACATTGTTATTGACAGCCGTACTGTGCTGCTTTGCCTTTGCGACGATCCTCGGCTGGGGGCTTTACGGCGCGCGGTGTGCCCAGTTTCTGTTTGGGGAAAAGGTTTGGGGTATATTCGTGATCCTTCAGGCAATAACAGTAGTGCTCGGTGCTGTGCTGAAAACGGAAACTGTATGGCTACTTGCCGATACAGTAAACGGACTGATGGCAATTCCTAACTTAATAGCCATCATCTGCCTGCTTCCGGTGGTAAGGGAGCTTATGCGGGATTATGAGAAAAAGAAAGAATAACTTGACAATTCCAAGGGGAAAATGGTAAAATAGTCCACAGAAAAATCGCAGTGATCGAAAAGAGTAACGGAAACAAAACCTTTCAGAGAATAGGGGTCGTCGGCTGTAAGCCCCTTAGGCGCAGTTCCGGGAAAGTGCGTTCGGGAGCGATTATAGCTTGAGTGATAAATGAGAGTGGAACCGCGAGTTGTATGACCCGCCTCTTGTGCTTTGCACAGGAGGCTTTTTTGTTAAATAATTTTGGAGGTAATGCTATGTATCTTTACAATTCTCTTTCCCATAAGAAGGAACTCTTTGTTCCCAATAATCCCGACCTTGTAAAAATGTATACCTGTGGCCCCACGGTGTACCACTATGCCCATATTGGCAATCTGCGCACCTACATTATGGAGGATGTGCTGGAAAAAAGCCTGCGGTATCTTGGCTACAATGTGCTTCGTGTTATGAATATTACAGACGTGGGGCATTTGGCATCTGATGCAGATACGGGCGAGGATAAAATGCTCAAGGGCGCAAAGCGGGAAAATAAGTCCGTTATGGAGATCGCCCAGTACTATACGGATGCTTTCTTTGCGGACTGCAAGAAGCTGAATATCAAAGTCCCTGAGGTGGTGCAGCCCGCGACCGGATGCATCGCGGAGTTTATTCAGATCGTGGAAGGCTTACTGGAAAAGGGCTTCGCGTATGTGGCAGGTGGCAATGTCTACTTTGACACCTCGAAGCTGGAAAACTACTATGTTTTCAATGATCACGATGAAGAGGACTTGGCAGTCGGTGTCCGTGAGGGTGTTGAGGAGGATACCAATAAGAAAAACAGAAACGACTTTGTTCTTTGGTTTACCAAGAGTAAATTTGAGGATCAGGCGCTGAAATGGGAGTCCCCTTGGGGCGTTGGTTATCCCGGTTGGCATATTGAGTGCTCCGGTATTTCTATGAAGTATTTGGGCGAAGACCTGGACATTCACGCAGGCGGTATCGACAATGCGTTCCCGCACCACACCAATGAGATCGCTCAATCCGAAAGCTATTTGGGTCACAAGTGGTGCAATTACTGGTTCCACGTCCACCACCTGAATACTGACACTGGCAAGATGTCCAAATCCAAGGGCGAGTTCCTTACTGTCAGCCTGTTGGAGCAGAAGGGTTATGATCCTATGGCGTACCGTCTGTTCTGCCTCCAGAGCCATTATAGACGAAACCTTGTATTCTCTTGGGAGAATTTGGATAACGCCGTGGTGGCTTATCAGAAGCTCGTGGCGAAGATCGCGACCCTTAAAGACTGTGGCGATGTGGACGAAGAAGCCTTGATGGCAATGAAAGAGCGGTTTGCCGGTGCGCTGAACGGCGACCTCAATACATCTTTGGCGATTACTGCCGTTTATGATGTGCTGAAAGCTAAGACGACCGATGCCACGAAGCTTGCAGCCATTGCAGATTTCGATCAGGTTCTCAGCCTGAACCTCTTAGAGGCGGCAGAAGCGCTCCGCAAGAAAGAGGCAGAAGAAGCCGCTGCATCTGCTGACCCGGAGATTGATGCATTGGTCGAGGCAAGAACCCAGGCAAAGAAAGCAAAGAATTTTGCAGAGGCTGACCGTATTCGTGATGAACTGAAAGCCCGTGGCATCGAGATCATCGATACGCCCCAAGGCACAAAATGGAGAAGAGTATGAAGCTTTTGATTTTGGACGGTAACAGCGTCATTAACCGGGCGTTTTATGGCGTAAAGCCGCTGACCACCCGGGAGGGTCTGTTTACCAACGCGATCTATGGCTTTTTGAATATCCTTGAAAAGAACGAGAAGGAGGAAATGCCGGACGCGGTTTGCGTTGCATTTGACCTTCACGGCCCTACCTTCCGTCATGAAAAGTATGACGGTTACAAAGCAACCCGACACGGTATGCCTGACGAGCTTGCTCAACAAATGCCCATTATGAAGCAGGTGCTTCGCGCAATGAACATTCCCATCTACGAATGTCAGGGCTGGGAGGCGGACGATGTGGTGGGCACAGTCGGTCGTGTGTGCAGCGCCAACGGTTGGGAGTGCGTGATCGTTACCGGTGACCGGGACAGCTTGCAGCTGATCGATGAAAATGTGCACGTAAAGCTGGTCGTTTCCCGTCCCGGGCAGACCACAGCCACACTTTACGATACGATACTTTTCCGCGAGGAGTATGGCTTTGATCCAATCCATATGGTGGATCTCAAAGCTTTGATGGGCGACAGCTCGGACAATATCCCCGGCGTGGCCGGCGTAGGCCCAAAGACAGCCACAGAGCTGTTGCTCAAATATGGAACACTGGACGGTGTCTACGAAAATCTTGACGATCCCAGTATTCGTCCAAAGCTGAAAGAGAAGCTGGAAAACGGCAAGGATAGCGCGTATCTTTCCTATGACTTAGCCACCATCCGCAAAAATGCGCCCATCGACTTTACCCCGATGGACGCGGTGATCCAGCCCTATAACCGCAGTGAGCTATATAAGCTCTTTGTGCAGCTGGAGTTTGTGAAGCTAATCGATAAGTACGGTCTGCGGGGCGCAGAGGTCGAGGATGTGAAGCCCACGATCTCCCTTGAAAAGCTGCCGCAGTGCGCGCAGTTGCCGGAAAAATGTCAGAAATATGCCCTCTATATTGCACCGGACGGTTCCATCGGTCTTGCGTGGGAGACGGGTGTTTGCGCCGTCACCCCAATGGAGGCGATGTTTGTTTCCGCGCTTCTCTCTAATGGCTGCTGCATTTGTCACGACAGTAAGAGCCTTCACCATCAGTTAGACTCCTTTTCGCTGCCTTTTGGTAATGTGGTTTTTGATACAGCCCTTGCTGCTTATGATCTAAACCCCTCCCAATCGGATTATCCGGTTTCCAAGCTGGCTACCAACTATCTCGGTATTACCGTAGATGATAACGACGCATCTGCCTGCGCAGAGGCGGTTTGGCACCTTGCGCCCGTTTTGGAGGATGCACTTAAAAAAGACGGTATGGATAGGCTCTATAGTGATATTGAGCTGCCCCTTTGTGATGTTCTGTACCGTATGGAAAAAGCGGGTATTGCCATTGACAGAAATCAACTTTCCCAATTTGGTACGATGTTGTCTGCAAGAATTGCTGACTGTGAACAACTGATTTTCGGCTATTCGGGAGAGCCCTTTAACATTAATTCTACAAAGCAGCTGGGAGAACTGCTGTTTGAGAAGCTCCAGCTGCCGCCCATTAAGAAGACAAAGACCGGTTATTCTACCAACGCGGAGGTGTTGGAAAAGCTAAAGGACAAGCATCCAATCATCCCGGCGATTATGGATTACCGGATGCTGACAAAGCTGAATTCTACCTACGCAGAGGGACTTTTAAAGGTAATTTCAGAGGATGGGCGGATCCACACCACCTTCCAAAATATGGTGACAGCAACCGGGCGGCTTTCCTCTACAGACCCTAATTTGCAGAACATCCCTGTTCGCAACGATTTGGGCGCAGAGATCCGCAAAATGTTCATCCCAAGACCCGGCTGTGTGCTGGTGGATGCGGATTACAGCCAGATCGAGCTGCGAGTCCTTGCCCATATCGCGGAGGATTCCGCAATGCAAGAGGCATTTATCAGCGGTGCAGACATTCACACCGCAACTGCCTCGCAGGTCTTTGATGTAGCGCCGGAAGATGTTACATCTTTGCAGCGCAGACACGCAAAAGCGGTCAATTTTGGCATTGTCTACGGCATCAGTGAGTTCTCCCTTTCGGAAGACATCGGTGTCAGCCGTTATGAAGCAAAGCGGTATATCGACAGCTATTTGGAAAACTATAAGGGTGTCCACGTATTTATGAAAAATGTGGTCGAGGACGCAAGAAACTGCGGCTTCACCACGACCCTTTACGGCAGGCGGCGGTATATCCCGGAGCTTAAAAATTCCAATTATAATCTGCGGCAGGCAGGGGAGCGGATCGCACTCAATGCGCCGATCCAAGGCACGGCTGCGGACATTATGAAGCTGGCAATGCTGCGGGTAGACGCAGCACTGCGCGAAAAGTTCCCGGAGGCACAGCTCCTCTTGCAGGTTCATGACGAACTGATCGTGGAGTGCCCGGAATCGATCGCAAATGAGGTTTCCACCCTTGTTAGCCGGGAAATGGAAGCGGTTGCGGAGCTGAAAGTACCACTGATCGCAGAAGCCAAATGGGGAAAGAGCTGGTTTGAAGCAAAATGATCTGTTATGAAGAAATGAATAGTTCGCACATTCCGGCTGTTGCCCGACTGGAGCAGGAGAACTTTTCTCTGCCCTGGAGTGAGAATGTGCTGCATAGTGAGCTTTCCAATCCTCTTGCTTTATGGCTGGTGGCCATAGATGAGGGTGAGGTCGTTGGCTATGTGGGCGCACAGATCGTCCCGGACGAAGCGGATATGATGAACTTGGCTGTGGATGAAAAGTGTAGGCGGATGGGAATCGGTAAGGCCTTGGTAGCGCAGCTTATTAAAAGACTGCGAGCGCGCTGCGTTGTCAGTCTTACTCTGGAGGTTCGTGTTTCCAATCAGCCTGCAATATCGCTTTACGAAAGTATGGGATTTTCCGTTGTAGGCAAGAGACCCAAGTACTACCAAAAACCGAAAGAGGACGCGTTGATCCTCAGAAAGGAGTGGCAGCTTTGAATATTTTGGCAATTGAATCCTCCTGCGATGAAACCGCCGTTGCGGTGGTGCAGGACGGGCGAAAAGTCCTGACAGACTGCATCTCCTCGCAGGTGGAGCTGCATCGCATCTATGGCGGTGTCGTCCCGGAAATCGCATCGCGAAAGCATATTGAAGCAATCTACGGTCTTGCTGACTGCGCGTTAAAAGAAGCGGGAATCGAAAGAAAAGATATTGACGCCATTGCCGCTACCTATGCGCCCGGGCTGATCGGCGCGGTGCTTGTGGGTGTGAATTTCGCGAAAAGTGCTGCGTTGGCGTTGGGAAAGCCGCTGATTCCTGTGCACCATATCCGCGGTCACATTGCAGCCAATTATATTGCATTTCCTGACTTGAAGCCGCCTTTTGTTTGCCTTGTCGTATCCGGGGGTCATACGATGATCGTAGATGTCCGGGATTATACGAATATGGAGATTCTTGGCACCACCCTTGACGATGCTGCCGGTGAATGCTTTGACAAGGTGGCAAGGGTGCTGGGGATGCCGTATCCCGGCGGCGCGGCCTTGGATAAGGCTGCTGTAAGCGGCGATGAAACAAAATATGTACTCCCCAGAGCCCATCCCGGTCAAAATCCCTTTGATATGAGCTTTTCCGGCCTGAAGACGGCTGCGCTTAACTTAATTCATCACGCCGAGCAGGTAGGGGAGACGCTGGACATTCCCAGTCTGTGCGCTTCCTTTTCCGGTGCGGTATCGGATATGCTGGTGCCGCGGGTGCGTTTGGCGTTAGAAAAGACCGGACGACAGAAGCTGGCAGTTGCCGGCGGTGTTGCGGCAAATTCCCGTATTCGCCGGGATATTACCCGTATGGCCGAAGAATTGGACGCAGAGGTCTATTTGCCGCCCCTATCGCTCTGCGGTGACAATGCGGCAATGATCGGCTCTCAGGCATATTACGAATACCTTGCGGGAAATACGGCCGGTATGGAGCTGAATGCTTACGCCACGAAATCCATATTAGGTGAGACTCTCTGAGGATACAGCAATGCTTGAGATCATAAAAACACTAAGAGATTTACCCTTTGGGGAGCTGATGGCAGTCTACGAGGAGGGCAACCGGGATAACGGCGCACAGCGTTATCCGAAGATGCCTGTAAATTTGCAGCTTTTGGAAGCTGAGCAGGATTTCTATGCCTACCTCGAATGCTTTTTCCGTCAGGAGGATTCTTTTTACGTTTTCTGGCGTGCGGATGGTGTTCTGGTGTCGGCACTCCGCATTGAACCGTATCGGGATGGCTGGCTATTGGCGGCATTGGAGACAAAGCCGGATTGCCGCAACATGGGTTATGCAAAGGCGTTAGTTAGAGAAACCCTTTCCTATATGGAGAAAACAAACCGTTTACCTATCTATTCCCATATCAGTAAAGACAATATATCCTCCCAAAAAGTGCATTTATCCTGTGATTTCCGGGCGATATTTCCTTACTCCGTCTATGCAGACGGAACAAAAAACGGTTTTTGTGACACATATAGTTATGATAAAAAGGAGCCGTGAAAACAGCTCCTTTTTATTATGCGTATTTTTCTTTAAGATAAATAATTGCCTGCCGGTAGCCGTCGAGGCCTTGGCCTTTGATGGTCTTTTCGCAGTAGAGTCCGGGATAGGAGAGCCTGCGGAATTCCTCCCGGGAATCCACATCGGAGATGTGTACCTCAACGGCGGGAATTGCCACGGATTTCAGAGCGTCGAGGATGGCGACTGAGGTGTGGGTATAGGCTGCAGGGTTAATGACGATGCCATCGTATACACCGTAGGCCTCTTGAATTCGGTCGACAATTGCGCCCTCGTGGTTGGACTGAAACTGATCTATTGTGATGGATAGTTCTTTTGCAGTTTTGACTAAAAGGGCAAGAAGATCAGAAAAGGTCTGCTTTCCGTAAATATTCGGCTCCCGGATTCCCAGCATATTGATATTGGGACCGTTAATAACAAGAATTTTCATTTCAGTCCTCCCAAAATGGAATTTACAGTGTATTCCGGTGTTGTATCATTATCCACGATCACATCCGAGAATGCTTCATATAAGGGTGAGCGGGTCTTGTACATTTCTTCCAAGCGTTGGGCTTGGGAGAGGGGACGACCATCAGTGGGGAGCAGGTAAATTTCGCGTTTTAGCCAAATGATCTTGCTGTTTTGGTGCAGGAGTGGGTAGTTCTCTGGTCGTGTTACACAGCCACCGCCGGTTGCAATAACCAATCTTGAGCCTTTTCCAACCTCTGAGAGCACTTCTGTTTCTAATTTGCGGAAGCCTTCTTCGCCTGTGTCTGCAAAAATCTCAGGAATAGACTTACCCGCTTTTTTGACGATCAGACTGTCGGTATCGACAAATTCTCGGTTACAGATCTTTGCAAGCAAAGCGCCAACTGTGGACTTTCCGCAGCCGGGCATACCGATCAGCACTATGTTTTCCATACTGGTTTTCAGATCCTGGTAGATCTCAGAAATTCTACTGTCCGGGATTTTATTTCCCATAAACCACTCAGCACTTTCTTTTGCCTGTGCAACCAGCATATAAAGGCCGTTATTGGCGACAATGCCGCGTTTTTCTGCCTCTAAAAGAAGTGCAGTTTTTGCTGGATTATAGATCAGATCTAAAACGCCTTCCAATTTTGGAAAAAATGACAAGTCGACAGAGGTGTTCCCATTATTTGGGTACATCCCGACCGGTGTGCAATTGACGATCACAGCGGCATTACTGTGCAAATCCAAATTTCCGTAATGGTTCTCGCCGCTACGAGAGATAACGACTACCTCTGCGTTTTTCTCTTTTAGGACAGCCGCAACGGTTGCAGATGCGCCACCGCTGCCCAGCACCAATACTTTTTTACTGCTGACAGTCAAACCGGATGCGCTGAGCATTGCAGAAAATCCATAATAGTCGGTATTGTGGCCGATGAGGCGGTTATCTGTTGTTTTTACGATGGTATTCACTGCACCTAACTTTTGCGCCTGCGGGGAGAGTGCATCACAATAAGGGATGATATCTTTTTTGTAGGGAATGGTTACATTTAACCCGTCAAAATCTTTCTTTTGGAGAAAAGTCCCAAGGTCATTTGGCTCAACTTGAAATATGCCGTAGTTGTAGGCACCAAGCTGCTTGTGGATCTGCGGGGAATAGCTGTGGGTCAAATGTCTGCCGAGTAGTCCGCAGTTCATTATACCACCTCGCTGTAGCTACCGAGATACTTAAACTCCTCACAAAGATCGTCGAGCTCGCAAATTAGCTGCACAAATTCCTGAGAGTAGATAGAGGTCTCCAAATCGAAATAGAACATAAACTCAAAATCCCGGTCGGGGATGGGGCGGGATTCCAGCTTGATGACATTGATACCGAGCACATACATCCGCGCCAAAATTTTGTACAGCGCACCTGGCTTGTGGGGCAGTACCATCATAATGCTTGTCTTGTCTGCACCGGGATAGATCTCCAAATTCTTGCTGATGCAGATGAAGCGGGTGCGGTTATTGCCCTTGTCCTGCACGTCGGACGCAAGGCAGGTAAGGCCGTAAAGATCTTCGCAATTTCGGCTGGAGAGGGCGGCCACATCGGTGCGGAGGGAATCAGCAACTAATTTGGCGGCTACAGCTGTATTTTCTACAGGTATGACCTTTGCATTCGGGAATTTCTTAAGGAACTCTGTACACTGACTGATGGCCTGTTCGTGGGAATAGATTTCGTGGATATCCTCCATTTTTGTACCGGGCTTTGCCAGTAGGTTGTGATCGATCTTCAGGCGGAAGGAACGGACAATGGAGAAATTGTGGTGGATCATCAGGTCGTAGACCTTCTTCACGGAGCCTGCGGTGGAATTTTCGATGGGCAAGTCGGAGGCCAAGCGGTCTTAGGAAGACAAGCAACTA
>JAZSDE010000123.1:0-19963 GCA_045531015.1 Faecousia sp. | reverse complement strand
CGCGATCTCCCAGTGCCACAGGGTCTCGCAGTCGGATGTAAGGGGCGCGCCCGCTCTATCCACAAGGGCAAAGTCTGCGATGATCCCAAGCTTATTTGCCAGTGTCTTTACATTCTCCCCTACTGCCAGTCTGACAACGGGGCTATAGGCGTTTGCGTCCACGCAGAGCACAGGGATATTGCCGCCGTGGCGGTAGAGGGCATTGACATCCACATCTGTGCCAACCTTGGCAGAGACATCCACCAGCGGCAGACCCCAAACGGTGGGGACGGCCTCGGCTTTCACGCCGGAGGAGAAGCCCGCGCAAAGAGCACCGGAGGGGGTAAACTCAGTATCCTGCACGGTTTTGAAATTTTTGCCCCGATAGGACACATTGGTGGTATGTGCCAGCTCCGCGCCAATGACGGCATTGCCGTTCATATCCGCGTAGATGGAGAAAATGACCTTAATACAGATACCGTTCGGGCCGGCGATCACCGTCTCGTAAATGGGGATCGCGCCCTCCAGAACGCCCCTGATCTCCAGAGAGCTTTCCACCTCAAAGTGAAGCTGGCAGGTAAAGGAACGCAGATTTTCCTTGCAGCTTGCCTCTGCGTACAGGTTTTTCACAGAGAGGCTGCCGGTGATCTCATAGCCGCCTGTATAGCGGGGAATCTTTACTGTGCTTCCGTCCTCCCCGATGGCGGTATGGGAATTTTTCAGGGCTTCCATGGCTTCGTCGGACAGGGCGTTTCCAAAGAGGTCGGCAAATTTATCTGCCGCGTTCTTATAATACTCCGTATAGGCAGGATCGGTCTTCAGCGTTCCCTTTGCAATATTGAAATCTACATGGAAGCTGAGGGGGTCTGTCTTGCCGCGAGCGCGCATCACCGTGCCTGCGCTGAGGGGCACAAAGGGGGAATTTCCGCGAAAACCGCCGCTGAGGGCAGGTGCGGTGCTGCCTGCGGGCGTGATGGTGATCCCGCTTTGCAGAGGGAGAATGTCCTCCAATTTGGGGCTTGCGGTGAAGCTGAAGGAGACGTTTTCAAAGACCTCTTCTATTTCGGGGGTTACGGTTTCGATCACCGTCTTTCCGTTGACAGTTTTTACAGAAGCGGCCTTTACTGCCGTGCCGTAGGGCTCACCGGGAACGATGAAAACGGTACCTACTGCAATATCTGCCCCCATATCCTTGGGCATAGTGACTGTGCCGTTTTCCATCTGCACTTCCCCGGATGCGCTGTAATCGGTCACCGTGTCTTTCACGGTGATGTCAGCATATTCCGGCACCTCGTAGGTAAGGCGGCAGTCTTTTGCGCTTACGAGCGCCCGCGTACAGTCCTCGGCGGTCATCTTGTCATCGGTTTTGCCGGAGGAAACGATCCCATTATCCACAGCTAAGCGCAAAAGGGTCTTGGTATCCTTTTCCCCGAGGGAGGTATCGTAATCGGAGAGGGCGGCAAGGATGGCCGTTTCTGCCACAAAGCCCCGCGTTACCGGTGCATTCGGGTCAAATGCGCCATCTGCGCGGAGTATCCCCCATTCGCGGCTTGCCTGCACATAGGAAAATACCGCGTGGTCGGCAGGCACATCCACATAGTAAGGGGCGGCCTGCTGATAAGTGGTCAGCTGGAAGTTTCTGCCCAGCATAGCCATCCATTCAGCGCGGGTCACATAGTCGAGATCCGATGCGCTGCAGCCGCAGGCACTTACAAAGACCGTAACCGCTACCAAAACAGCGCAAAAGGCAAGCTTTCGCAGGATCTGCTTTCGGTTCGTTCTATTTTTCATATTTCTCTCCCCTATCTAAATGCTATATATTCAGTATAAAGCATTATTTTCCATCTGTAAACCCCAAAAATCGACAACGCAGGTGTTTGACATTTGGGCGGTTTTCCGTTACAATAAAAATAACCTAATCAAGGAGGTATCCTTATGGAAAAGAAGATCATTACCATCTCCCGGCAGTTTGGCAGCGGTGGCCGTACCATCGGTCGGGCTGTGGCAGAGAAATTAGGTATTCCCTTTTACGACAAGGAGCTTGTGGAGCAAATCGCCTTGGAGTCCGGCTTTGACCCCAGCTACATAACAGAACACGGCGAGCACGCACCGGGAAAAAGCCTGTTTTCCTACGCCTTTGCCTCTATGGGTATGCCCGGGGTGATGCAGGGCCTTTCCTCTGCGGATTTCCTCTGGACGATCCAGTGTAACGTCATTTTGCAGCTGGCGGAAAAAGGCCCCTGCGTCATCGTTGGCCGCAATGCGGATTATATCCTCAAGGACCGGGAGGACTGTCTCCACGTCTTTATCCACGCAGATACCGATTATCGGGCTGACCGGATCGTGCGGCTCTACGGTGAGTCGGAAAAAGCGCCCCTTGCCCGCTTGGAGGAAAAGGACAAACGCCGCCGGGTCAATTACGAGCATTACACCGGCCGGGATTGGGGCAAGGTGGAAAACTATGACATTGCCCTAAACAGCGCCGTTATTGGCGAGGAAGCCTGTGTGGATTTCATTGTAAATTCCGTTAAGAACAGTAAATAAAAATCGTAGGGATACCTCTCCGAGGTGTCCGAAAACGCAAAAAATCGGCACAAAATGTGCCGATTTTTTATGGTTATTGCGGGTTTTCGGACACCCGAGGACGGGTGTCCCTACAATATCTATTTTTACTTATTGTCCCAAAGGCAGTTCCAATTTTGGATAAAGTACTCCACACCGGAATAGACGGTAGTCAGCACGATGACAGCGATGACGATCCAGCTAAGGATGCTATTTGTGGGAAAGGCCATCATAACGCACAGGCCGATCATAGTGCTGGCGGTTTTTACCTTGCCGCTCCAACCGGCGGCAATGACCTTGCCGTTGCCCACCGCCACCAGACGCAATCCGGTGACTGCAAATTCCCGGGTCAGGACGATCATCAGCGCCCAAGCGGGGAAAATGCCCCACTGGCAGAATATCACCATGGCGGCAATGACCAAAAGCTTATCCGCCAAGGGATCTAAGAACTTACCAAAATCACTGACCTGCTTATATTTTCTTGCAATGTGTCCGTCAATAAAGTCTGTCAGGCTTGCAACCACAAAGACTACAAGGCTCAGCCACATATAAAGGCCGCTCTGGCCACCGCTTAAGTACATCAGCGCCATAAAAACCGGGATAAACGCCACCCGGATCAGGGTAATTTTCGTTGCAAGTGTCATACTGTCTCCTCCTCGGGATAGCCGGAGAGGTCTCCGTCTACCAGTCCGTCGATAGTAATGTTTAAGAAGCTGCCCTCGCACAGCGCTTCATCCGTTGCGATCCATACTCTGCCGTCAATGTCCGGCGAGTCGCCGTAGGTTCTGCCGTAGAACTGAGAAAATTCTTCGTTATAGCCGTCCACCAAAACCTCCACGGTTTTGCCGATGAAAGAGGCGTTATATTCGTCCATGATCCGGGACTGGATCTGCTCCAAAATTTCCGCCCGCTGCTGGGCAACAGAGAAGTCCGGATAGTCCATATTGAACGCCGGTGTGCCCTCTTGGGGCGAGAATGCGAATGCGCCAACCCGCTCCAGCTTCATTTCCTTTAAGAATTCGCACAGTTCCTTGAATTCCTCTTCTCCCTCACCGGGGAGACCGGTAATGACACTGGTGCGAAGCACAATGTCGGGCATTTTTGCCCGGAGCTTACGGAACAGTTCCCGAAGGAATGCCCCGTCGCCACGGCGATTCATCAGCTTCAGTATACTATTATTGCAGTGCTGAATGGGAATGTCAAGATATTTTACGATTTTCGGCTCACGCGCCATAGTGTCGATCAGCTCGTCGGTAATCTCATCGGGATAGACATAGTGGATACGCACCCATTGGAAGCCATCGATCTTACAAAGCTCGCTAAGCAGCTCCGGCAGCATTCGCTTGCCGTAAAGGTCGAGGCCGTAGCGGCTGGTGTCTTGGGCTACCACGATCAGCTCCTTTACACCGCTCTGTGCAAGAAGTCGCGCTTCGTAAAGCACGTCATCCATAGGCCGGGAGCGGAATTTACCCCGCAGCGAGGGAATGACGCAGTAGCTGCAGCGGTTGTCGCAGCCTTCTGCGATCTTCAAAAATGCATAGTGCTCCGGGGTAGTCAGGACTCTCCCTGTCTCCTCCTCCGGCGCGTCGATGGAATCGAAATCTACCACCTGGGTATCTGCAAGAAGTTCTTCGATTGCAGAGACAATCTTGTGATAACTGCCGGTACCCAGGATGCCGTCAACCTCCGGCATTTCCTTTAGAATTTCCTCCTGATACCGCTGAGAAAGGCAGCCGGTGACAAGAATTTTCCCCACCAGTCCCTCTGCTTTCAGCTCTGCCATTTCCAGTATATAATCAATGGCTTCGCTCTTGGCAGAATCGATAAAGCCACAGGTGTTGATCACCACCACGTCACTGCCGGCCACATTGCTGAGCACCTCGTGACCTGCTTCCCGGACGCGGTACATCATCCGCTCACAGTCCACCTGATTTTTGGCGCAGCCCAGGGATATAAAGCCAATATTAGCCATCATTTTCCTCCATTTGTAAGGACAATTCTTCCATTGCCCTGCGGATCTCTGTGTAACTGTGTCCCCGCCGCAGCAGGGCGTTTATCACCCGATCCCGCGCTTTTCTGTCCTCTCGGATCTCGGGATGGTTTTCCAGATAAGAAAGGATATGCGACATTTGCGAGGGATAGTCGCAAAGGGCTTCCGCCCAAAGGTCCTTGGGCACTCTTTTTTCGTAAAGGGCCTGCTTTGCCCGGGCGATGCCGTAGCCTTTTGCGATGCATCTTTCCACAATATTGCGGGCCGTCTTGCTATCGTCCAGCAGGTCCATTTCGGAGAGCCACGCCACCGCCTCTTTGGCGTTTTCCGCGTCCTCCCCTTTTTGCACCAAGCGGTTCTCCAACTCCCGTTTGGTAACACCGGAAGCAGAAATGATACGCACCGCCCGCATTTTGGCGGACATTTTGCCTGCCGCCACGGTGAGCTTTGCAAATTCTTCGTCCGTCAGTTCTAAACCGGCATAAAGACCAAAATCCTGCACAGTCTGCCGGTAAAGGCGCATAATTTCTCCACTGTCAAAACGCACCGCGTGCCTCCCTGCCCGGTCGGGCTGGGAGGCAATAGATTCAATCTTCATCGTCAAAATCGTCGGCGCTGACGGCTACCGGGCGGTCTGCCGCCTTGGCGGGAGCTTTGGTACCGCTGAGCTTCCACATATTTTCACGGACTTGCGTTTCTACGGTTTCTGCAACGTCGGGGTTATTTTGCAGGAAGGTCTTTACCGCATCCTTACCCTGACCGATCCGCTCCTCGCCCATAGAAAACCAGCTGCCGCTCTTTTGTACAACATCTAACTGTACAGCCAGGTCTACGAGTTCGCCCCACTTGCTGATGCCTTCGCCGTACATTATGTCGAAATAGGCTTCCTTGAAGGGAGGCGCGACCTTGTTTTTGACCACCTTAACGCGAGTCTTGTTGCCGATGACGTTGCCACCCTCCTTGATGGACTCCACTCTGCGAACGTCCAGACGGACGGAGGAGTAGAACTTCAGCGCATTGCCGCCGGTGGTGGTTTCGGGGTTACCGTACATCACGCCGATCTTCATACGAAGCTGGTTGATGAAAATGACCACGCAGTTGGTCTTTGCAATGGTGCCTGCCAGTTTCCGCAGCGCCTGAGACATCAGTCTTGCCTGCAGACCTACGAAGGTATCGCCCATTTCGCCCTCGATCTCCTGCTTGGGAACCAGTGCGGCAACAGAGTCCACGACCACCGCATCCACCGCGCCGCTGCGTACCAGCGCATCGGTAATTTCCAGTGCCTGCTCGCCGGTATCGGGCTGGGAAACCAGCATATTTTCCGTATCTACGCCCAATGCAGCGGCATAGACCGGGTCAAGGGCATGCTCGGCATCCACGAAGGCAACCTCTCCGCCACGCTTTTGGGCTTCTGCCAAAATGTGCAGCGCAAGGGTGGTCTTACCGGAGGATTCCGGCCCGTAGATCTCAATAATTCTGCCCTTGGGCACACCGCCCACACCCAGCGCCGCATCCAATGCGAGACTGCCGGTGGGGATGGCCTCCACATTCATATCCGGGCGTTCGCCCAAACGCATGACCGTGCCCTTACCGAAATTCTTTTCGATCTGGGAAATGGCGGTCTGGAGCGCTTTCTTCTTATCGGAAGCGGGGGTAGGTGCTTCATAAGCTGTCTTCTTCGTTGCCATAGCTATACATCCTCTCTCTCATATCGGGCGCAGATCGCCCGCTCTCTCTGATTATAATCTTCTGTGCGTTTTAGAACGGCAAAGCCGTGTTCATTTAATATTTCCGCCACCGCGTCTCCCTGTCCCTGACCAAATTCAAAGCAGAGAAAACCGCCTTTTTTCAGGGCTTTGCGGTAGTTTTTTGCAATATTTCTGTAAAATATAAGGCCGTCATCCCCGCCGTAAAGAGCCAAGTGTGGCTCGAAGGCATCCACACTTTTGGGAAGCGCCTTCATTTCCCCGCTGGTAATATAGGGGGGATTGCTGACGATGATGTCAAACTTTCCCAGAAAGGGCGCAGGCGCGCCTAATGCATCGGCATCTACGCAGGTGACTCTGGCGGAAAGCTTTTGCAGGGTGACATTTTCTTTTGCAACCGCCAAGGCTTCCCGGGAGATGTCAGCAAGGGTCACCCTCGCATCGGGGACGCTTTTCGCCACCGCAAGGCCGATACAGCCAGACCCCGTGCAAAGATCCAATATCCGTTTTTCACCGGGGACGGCTTTCGCGGCTTCGATGGCAAGATCGGTGACCGCGCAGGTATCGTCCCGGGGGATCAGCACATCCGGGGTCACCTTCAGGGTCATTCCGTAAAAGTCCCACTCCCCCAGTACATAGGCAAGGGGCTCGTCATTTAAGAGGCGCGCAACACCTGCTTCCACCTTCTCACAAGCTGCATCCCCTACATACATTTCCGGCTCATAAAGGAGCTGATCCTTCTTTTTGCCTGTAACATGGCTCACAAGCTCCTGGGCATAAAATTCCGCTATATCCCTGTCCTCTTTGCAAAGGAGCTTCCTTCGTGCCCCCAAGTAGAGGTTTCGGAGTGTGGTCACCAACGGTCTTCCCCCTCATTCTCCGGGATGACCGCCTCCAGCGCGGCGATGCCGGTGCGGATCATATCCTCGTCCGGTTCCCGGGTGGTAAAGTTCTGCATCCACATACCGGGTGCAGTCAAGATCCGGGAAAACCAGTTATCGTGGCGCCCCACCCAGCGGTTAATTTCATAGCTGATGCCAACCACCAAGGGAAGCAGCAGGAGCTTAAATACGATCATAACAAGGCGGTACAGGAAGCTGCCGCGGATAGTCTCCAGCGCGGGCACAACCGCCAAAAGGCCGGTGGATGCCACGGAGAACACCAGAATGGACAGCACCATCACCACAAGCAGAAAGCTTGTACCGCAGCGGGAGTGGAGCCGGGTCTGCTGCTTCACATTCTCTACGGTCAGAGGCAGGCCCGCCTCATAGCAGCGGATGGTCTTATGCTCTGCGCCATGATAGGAAAAGACCCGCTTCATCTCCTGCATCCGGGACACCAGCACCATATACGCGCCGAAAATGATAATACGCACCAGTCCCTCAATAAGGTTGATGGCAAGGTTATTTTTAACGATGCCGTAGAAGAAGCCGCCCACGATCATAGGAAGCAGGAAGAAAAGGAGAATGGAGAGACCCAGTCCCAAAAAGACACCGAGACCGACTACGATCTTTTGGAACTTTTCATTTCCCAGCTTCTTTTCAAGCCACATATCCAATTTGCTGGGCTCTTCCTGGTATTCCTCGGGGGCAAGCTCAGAGGCCTGCATCAGGGCTTTCACACCGGTGAGCTGGGCATCAAAGAAGCTGACCATACCCCGGATAAAGGGGATTTTGCTGATACCCTTGGGGGGCAGCTTGCGGTTTTTCACATCGATCTTCAGCTCGCCATTGGCGCAGGTTACGATGGCGTCCTTTTTGGGACCGCGCATCATAATGCCCTCGATCAGCGCCTGTCCGCCGATCATCGTTTTAAATTTTTCCTGAGACATAAGATATCCTCTTTGTATTGTAAATTCTTTCCATTATTATAGCACATTCTATCTAAAAAAGAAAGCTATTTGAGTACAATATTTCCCTCGCCCAGCAAGGTTTTCAACTTTCCGAGCAGTGCGTCGTGGAGCGCGCAGGCCGTGCCCCGGCGAACGCCTGTGTCCTCGAAATAGAGCACCACCTTATTGCTGCCGGGGAACATCTGAAGAGCTGCTCTTACCGGCTGGTAAAGGGGGCTGTTTTCACTGGGCAGACGAAGCCACAGCACCTTATTTTCCGGCGCAGGCTTGGGAGCGGGCTTGGGCTCGGATTTTTGCTCTTCCTTGGCAAAATCGGAGATCGGACGGGCCCGGTTAATGACGATCTGGGGCTCTTTATCGTCCCGCGCCGACAGTCTGCCGGTGACAACCACCGCCTGATTTTCCTTCAAATAGCGGCTATATTGATCCAAAACACTGGAAAATGCCAACATTTCGATAGCGGCAGTATCGTCCTCCAAGGTCACATAAGCCATCACGGAATTATTGCGGGTGGTCTTCATTTTTACTTGCTGGACAATGCCCGCCACGCTGACGATCTGATCGTCCCGGAAGCTGTTCTCCTCGTCCATAAGCGAGCCGATGGGAACAACGTGCGTGTTTTTCAGGAAGGGCCGATAGTCGTCCATAGGGTGACCGGAGATGTAAATGCCGGTGGTCTCCTTTTCCAGTGCCATCAGCTCCCCCCTGTCCATTTCATTGAGCTTGGGGATAGGGATGGAGGCGGCTGCATCGTCCTCTTCCTGAAGCATGGCAAACAGTCCCATCTGCCCCTCCAAATTCTTCTTCCGGGCAGAGGAAATGCTATCCATCATCATATCGTAGACCGCAAGCAGCTCGCTTCTGTGGTAGCCGAAGCCGTCCATTGCGCCGCACTTAATAAAATTCTCCACAGCGCGCTTGTTAATATCGTCCCCGAGGCGCTGCAAAAAGTCCTCCAGGGAGCGGAAATCCCCGCCGTCTGTGCGCTTTTTCACCATATTGCGGATAAGACCAACACCAACATTTTTCACCGCGCCAAGGCCGAATCGGATGGCATTTCCCTCTACCGTAAAGGTGTCCTCGGAGCGGTTAATGTCGGGCGGCAGCACAGCAATGCCCATATTCTTACACTCGGCGATATAGCCGGAGATCTTCACCGCAGAGTCCAGCACCGAGGTCATCAGCGCTGCCATATACTGCCTCGGATAGTGGCATTTAAGGTAAGCGGTTTGGTAGGACACCACCGCGTAGCAAACGGCATGGGCCTTATTAAAGGCGTAGTTCGCAAATTCCACGATCTCGTCATAGATGGACTGGGCGGCAGACTCGGAAACACCGTTGCCTACACAGCCGGGGATGTTCTGTGCCGGATCACCGTAGACAAAGACCTTGCGCTCCTCCTCAATGACCTTTTGCTTCTTCTTGGAGATGGCGCGGCGGATATTATCGGCTTGTCCCATAGTATAGCCCGCCAAAGAGCGGAAGATCTCAATGACCTGCTCCTGATAGACGATACAGCCATAGGTGACACGGAGTATCGGCTCTAAGTGAGGCGTTTTGTAGGTAATTTTTGCCGGGTTTTGCTTATTGGCGATGAATTTGGGGATGGAGTCCATTGGACCGGGGCGGTACAGCGCCACGATTGCCGTCATATCCTCGATGGAGGTGGGCTTCATATTGACGCACACGCCGGTAATGCCTGCGGATTCCAGCTGGAAAACGCCTTGGGTCTTGCCCTCTGAGAGCATTTGGAAGGTCTCCGGGTCGTTATCCGGGATATTATCAATGTGGAAGCTGGGGTCAATTTTTTGAATTTGGGTCTGGGCATCCTTGATAACGGTCAGGTTGCGAAGACCTAAAAAGTCCATTTTAAGAAGTCCCAGCTCCTCGATGGTGGTCATGGTATACTGGGTGACGATAGTATCGTCGTTGCAGGAAAGGGGCACGTAGCTGCACACCGGGTCGGCGGTAATGACCACACCGGCGGCATGGGTAGAGGTATTGCGGGGCATACCCTCCAGCTGCATTGCGGTATCGATGAGATTTTTGATCTTGGGGTCGCCGTCATACATCTCCCGCAGCTTGGGGGAAATGTCCAAAGCCTCCTTGAGGGTGATGTGCAGCGGCATTGTGGGCACCTGCTTTGCCACCTGATCGGTCTCTGCATAGCTGAGATTCAGCACCCGCCCAACGTCCCGGATGGCACCGCGGGCGGCCATTGTGCCGAAGGTGGCGATTTGGGCCACGTGGTCTGCGCCGTACTTTTTCATCACGTATTCGATGACCTCCGGTCGGCGCTCCTGACAGAAATCCGTATCAAAGTCGGGCATACTGACCCGCTCCGGGTTCAAAAACCGCTCGAAAATGAGGGAATATTGCATCGGATCCACCTCTGTAATGTGCATACAGTAGGCGACGATGGAGGCCGCGCCCGAGCCACGTCCCGGGCCAACGGGAATGCCCGTTTCCTTGGCAAAGCGGATAAAATCCCAAACGATGAGATAGTAGTTTACATAGCCCATCCGGCTGATGACACCGATCTCATACGCTAAGCGCTCCTTGTAGCTTTCGGGGGGATCATCATACCGCTCCCGGAAGCCGTCCATACATATTTTGCGGAAGTATTCCTCGTTGGTATAGCCCTCGGGCACGGGGAAAGAGGGCAAATGGTACTGGTTAAAGACGAACTCCAAATTGCACCGCTGGGCAATCCGGACGGTGTTTTCGAAGGCCTCGTCCAGCTCCGGGAACAGTTGTCGCAACTCTTCCTCGCTCTTTAAGTAAAATTCCTCGGTTTGGAATTTCATACGGTTGGGGTCATCGATGGTCTTGCCGGTTTGGACGCACAGCAGTACGTCCTGCATTTGTGCGTCTTCTTTTCGGAGATAGTGGGCATCGTTGGAGATAACCAGCGGAAGGCCTGTCTCCCGGGCGATACGGCAAATGCCCTGATTGACGGCGGTCTGCTCCGGGATACCGTGATCCTGCAGCTCCAAATAGAAATTATCCTGCCCGAAAATGTCTGCCATTGTAAGAGCGTAATCTTTGGCAAGGTCGTAGCAGTTTTCCATCAAAAACTGGGCAACACCGCCGGCTAAGCAGGCAGAAAGGGCGATAAGCCCTTCACTATGCTGCCGTAAAAGGGCGATGTCCACCCGGGGCTTACCGTAAAAGCCGTGGATAAAAGCCTCGGAAACCAGTTTGCAAAGGTTTTCGTAACCTTTCCGATCTTTACACAGCAGCACCAAATGGTAAGGGTCATTGTCAAGACCGTGGACGCGGTTTTCGATACTTCTGCGGGTCACATAGACCTCACAGCCGATGATGGGCTTAATGCCCGCGGCTTTAGCGGTCTTATAAAAATCGATACAGCCGTACATCACGCCGTGGTCAGTCAGCGCAATAGCGCTCTGCCCTAATTCCTTGACCCGATCCATCATCCGATCAATGCGGCAGGCACCGTCTAAAAGGCTATATTCGGAGTGAACGTGTAAATGGACAAAACCCATATTATGCCTCCTGTGCCAGCTGGGCAAGCTTCTTTAGTCTGTGGTTCATTGCGGGTTTGGTAATAGGCGGCTCCATTAGCTGCGCAAGCTCCGTAAGGGATGCATCGGGATTTTGCTCCCGGGCGATGGCGGCCGCCATCAGCTTTTTAGGGAGACTGTCGAAAAGCCCCCGGCTTCGTAAAATGCGGATGGCAGAAAGGTGCTCCTGAGCGGCCTGTACCACCTTGGAGGTGTTGGCATCGTCGCAGTTACAGCGGCGGTTGACCTCGTTATTGAGCTCCTTTTCCAGTTTGGCTTCCATAATGCCCATTGCCGCCACCGGTGCGCCCAAATAGGTCAAACAGTCTGCGATCTGATCACTCTGCTTGAGATACAGCACCCGGCCGCCGGCGCGGGACGCCTGCTTGGGGTAGAAGCCGATGGCATCCTGCATTAGCGTATAGGCTTCCCGGGCAACGCTTAGATGGGATGTAGTCAGCTCCAAATGGTAGCCCTTTTCCGGGTCAGTCACCGAGCCCCCGGCTAAAAACGCGCCCCGCAAAAAGGCATTTTTACAGCAGTCATCCTCCAAAATCTGGAGATTAATATGGAGCGACAGGGTGCCAACAGGGTCAAAGCCGTAAGTGTCCATCAGCCGCTTGCACTTTTCGGAGTCGGAAATCACAAAGACCTGCTTGCCGCTGTCCTCCTGAGGACGGACATCGAAGTCCATGGAAAAGGCCTTGCGGAAAAGCTTGGGAAGCCGCTGGGCGAAATCCCGACTCTCGGTGATGATCCGAACGCCCTCAGCCGTAAAGCTGTTGCCGAACAGCAGTACGCCGAAGCATTCCGCTACCGCACAGCAGTTTTTGGATAGTGGCGCGCGGCAGACCTCTGCCTTTGCGCTTGCGGAAAAAGAGATTGCCACGTAGATCCCCTCTTTCTTACCAAAGTCTCACTTCCGGCTCGATGCGGATGCCGGAATTCTCAAATACTTTATCGGATACCTGCCGCAGAAGTGTCTGTACGTCTGCAGCGGTAGCATCGCCTAAATTGACAGCAAAGCCTGCGTGCTTTTCCGAGATGGCAGCATCCCCTACCCGGTAGCCTTTCAGGCCTGCGCCGTCGATCAGCGCAGCGGCGTAGCCGCCCACAGGGCGCTTAAAGGCAGAGCCGGCAGAGGGCTTGTCGAGGGGCTGGGAGGCTCTGCGCTTTCCCATCAGCTCCTGCATTTTCTCCCGTATCTCATTTTCGGGCTTAGGCGTTAAGGCAAAGGTTGCAGAAAGTACAATACCGCCTTCATCCTCCAAGCGGCTGTGCCGGTAGGAAAAGGCCATTTCACTTCCCGGAATGGTGCGGATATTTCCACTACTGTCCATCACATCTACGCTTTCGCAGACCTGACAAATTTCGCCGCCATAAGCACCGGCATTCATATAAACGCCGCCGCCCACCGTGCCGGGGATGCCGTGGGCAAATTCGAGACCGGAAAGCGCGTGGCTCGCGGCAAACATTGCCGCCCGGGCCATTGAGACACCGGCAGCGATCTGCACCCGGTCACCGGGCAAAAGTGTCATTCCGTCAAGGCAGTCCTTCAGACAGATGACGATGCCTTTTATGCCCTCGTCGGGGGCGAGAATGTTGGTTCCTGCCCCTAAAATACGATGCTCTGCGTCCAATAATTTGGACACTTTTAAAAGTTCAGCCAGTTCTTCCCGATTTTTAGGAAAAGCCATTACTTCCGCAGGGCCGCCGATGCGAAAAGAGGTATGCTTTTTCATAGGCTCTGCAAAACGAAGTTCAATTCCCGGTAGAAAATCCCGTATTTTCGTCTGAAAAGCTGTATTTTCCATAATAGACGCCTCCGGGTGTATTATTAATATCAGTATAGCATATGTCGCGCTGTTTTGCAATTATTCCTGCAAAAAATATAAAAATTTCCCGGTGCAAGCGGAACCCTCGCTCCGGGATTATTTTGTAAGGGGTGACGTCCTCGACGCCCCACCAATGCCTCCCCTGTGCAAGGGGAGGTGGCATCCGAACAGGCTGACGGAGGGGTTGTAATCTATCGATACACAACAATCCCCCACCGCTTCGCGGAGCCCCCTTTACACAAGGGGGCCTTCACCGCATTAAGCGCCGATTTGGTTTCGGGGTCGTCCGGGAGGTCGACCCCTACAATCAGGACAGAGAACCGTCCCCTGTCTTCCCCTGTCTTCATTGAAATTCTTCAAAATTGTTCGCAACGAGGACACTATAATTGTCAATTATCAACTATCCATTCTCAATTAAAAAAGGTGTACAGACATCACCGTACACCTTTTGTTATGTATTTACTTCTCTACGATTTCGAGGACTTCCATAGGGCAGACCTTTGCGCAGATGCCGCAGGCGATGCACTTGGTGGTGGTGCCGCCTTCCTTCTGCACCATGACCTTCATGGGGCAGACCTCTACGCACTTACCGCAGGAGGTACACAGCTTCTTATTGATCATATAAACGCCGGTCTTGGGATTCTGGGTGATAGCACCGGCCTCGCAGACCTTGGCGCACTTACCGCACTGGATGCAGGTCATCGGCTTGGCAGACCCGTTCTTATCCACGATACGGATGCAGCTAAGATCCTGATGAAACTCCTTATAAAAGGCTTCGGAGCAGGCGCGGACGCACTCCAAGCATGCCATACATTCTACATTTTTCTTAACGGAAAGCTTCTTCATTTAATAAAGATCCCCTTTTCATTTATTTTAATTTATTATACAGAATTTACGTCAAAATAGCAAGCCCAAAAATGGGATTTCATAATTTTAATGGACGCAATTTCCTGAGTATTCGATTTTCTTCGGGAAATACTATGCTTGAAACCAAAGGATAGGAGGAACAAATATGAAAAAACTTATGCTCGTTGCCGTCAGTCTTGCGCTGGCCGTTTCTCTGGCAGCCTGCGGCTGCTCTATGACCGAAAACACCGATCCGACCACCAAGCCTACCACGGCACCGACCACTGCGCCCACCACAGCACCTACCACCGCGCCCACTGACGCGCCCACCACACCGGGCACCACCGAGCCTTCTCCCACCAATGGCGGAGACAGCGGTAACAACAATAATGGCGGTAGCGGCAAGGGCATTATGGGCATGGGCTAAGCTGGGGTTATCCCCCGGCTACATATTATTCCTCATCCGTCAGCTTGTAAAAAAGTATGGTTTTGCGCCGTTCCAATGCCTCCCTTGTGTAAAGGGAGGTGGGCCGCTAACAGCGGCTCGGAGGGATTGTGCGACAGAATATAAAATCCACCACAATTATAGATGACAACCCCTCAGTCAGCCTGCTCGGCTGACAGCTCCCCTTACACAGGGGAGCCTTTATCTTGGTTTTTTAGAAAACGGTGACGTAGCGGGCGAGGTTATGGCGCATACGCTCGGCGGCATCCTTGGCTGCGGCGAGATAATCGGCGTTTTCCTCCGCCTGCCAAGCACTTACAATACCGTCGTTACAAACAAGCGCACCGTGACCCAGCCGGTCAAAGGCGAAGCCGCAATTTTTGGCGTTTGCACCGGGAGCGGTGAAGCCGTCCACGATTAAAAACAGGTGTTTATACTTTTCCCGGAGATTACGGAGACTATCCGGAGCGGTAGCCGAAGCAACCGCGCCCAAGGTGGAATAACCGCAGCGGGTGATGATGCTCTCGCCCAGCCGGGAGATCACATCGGCGGCGGCGGTGTGAACAAGGCGGCCGCCGGTCAGTAAGTCTTGCAGTTCTGACGCGCTCTTATTAGCGCTGCGCAGCAGCACAAACACGTCCTTGCCGCTTTCCTTACTGCGGGAAAGGAAGGGCTTTACGGTATCGCTGCCCAAAAAGGCGGAAAGGATAAGACCGTCAAAGGAAAAAGCGCCCTCTTTTGCAAACAAAACCGACGCGTACTGCTCTGCGGCAGCGGTAGAGAGGATCTCCGGGCAGTCGAGCAGCACATAGTAGCCCAAACCCGCGGCTTTTTTTAAGAGTTCCTGCAAAAGACTAAGGCCGCCTTCTTGGAGGCAGAAGCTGCCAAAGGCGAAACGGACAGCGGGCACCTGACCCCGGAGGGCCTCCAAAAGTTCCGTATAATACTTTCCGCAGCCCGCCACTGTCTTCTCCAGCATAGGCGGAATAACGCTTATATCCAAGGAAAAACAGAGAGCGGAAGGGTTTTTCTGCTTGCGGATTTTATCCTGCAACACATCTATCGCCATAAAAATACCTCATTTCAGCGCTTTTTTCTTCATTATAACACAAATTTTCTGCCTTGCAAGGAAAAACCTTACACGACATAATTTTTCTGCCCGGGATATACTATACATAGTCCAAAAAAGTTAGGAGGGAGCATATGCAGGTAAAGACTTGGGCGGCAACGCTGGGCCTCGGCGCGGCCGTTGGCGCGGTGGCCATTATGATGATGCCGCGGACAAACCCCACAAGAAAATTAGCGGTGAAAGCCGCCAACAAAATTGAGGATGCCGCTTGGCGGGTTTCCGAAAAACTAAATAACGAATTTGATTTCTGATTGGCGCAACAAAGGCTCCCTCTGACGAGGGAGCTGTCGCCGCAGGCGACTGAGGGAGAGAATGACTACCCCTCAGTCACGCTGACCGCGTGACAGCTCCCCTGACAAGGGGAGCCTGTTTCTACCTTCCCCCGAGGGGGAAGGCTTTTTTATTGTGCAGTAATTGTCTCAGTAATTCCCTGCAGCGACCCAGTTTTCCAAATCCGTCGTAAGCTGTTCTAATTCCTCATCCGTAAGCCAGCTTATACCCCTCTGCTTCATATCGGCCAAAAGAGCAAGCGGAGATTTTAATCCTTCCTTTTTTCCGGGAAGCGGTGCGTTGGGATAATCAGGATTTGTATTGTACAGATAAATGCAATATACCCTTGGAATCTCAACAGGGCGAGCAAGATTAGATATTGTATATGTTTCGTTTGCGTCACTGTACCCCAGTAGCACGATACAATCACCATAGCTGCCAAAATATCGGAAGACAGTCGAATCTCTTTTGCCGCATTCATCGAACCATTTCATATTAAATCCTGATGCATAGTATTCCTCATCCGTGAGTTGGTCGAGACCAAAGCGAATTCTATATGCTTCCTCAACTTTATCCTTCATATCTCTGGAAAGAGGCCAAAAGCCCCTGCAGCCCGATAGAACTATAGATAAGAGCAATATCGTTGCCGAAACAATAACGATGCTTTTTTTCTTCATAATAACAACTCCTCCATATATAAAGCGTTCCCATTAATGGGAGTAGCCGCATAAGTAGCAGCCTCCCGCGCCATCCCAAGCGTGGGGCTCTAAAATTACGGTATTACACTTATCACAGCGTTGCTGATGCCTATTGGAGCTAACAGGCACATAGTAGAGATATGCATTGTGCATAGAATGTAAAGAAAAAATATTTTTTGCATTTAACTGACCACCACTAACACACTTACTTGAAAAAGCAGAGTAGTTTTTGTCGTTGCTCATAATCATACTTTTTATTTCACTACTGGTCAAGCTACTATCAGCAGAAAGCATCAAGGCTGCAACACCTGCTACCATCGGTGCTGCCATAGAGGTTCCATTCTTAATATGATATCCATACCCCAGATGTCCAGGGCGGCTACACCCGGTTTGTGAACACAAGGATTGTGGGAAACAACTGGCAATGATACTTCCCGGCGCAAAGATATCCACTGTCGTTGCTCCATAATTGGAAAAGGATGCGACTGTGTTTAGCGCCGTTGAAGCACCGACACTGATGATATTATCACAATCCAATATAGCAGGAATGATACCACCCTGCATATCACAATTATGCCCATCATTTCCAGCAGCGCAAATAGCGAGTCCGGAGTAGGAATTGAGAGCTGATTCTAAAATCGTTTTTACAGCAGCTTCATCCGCTTCGTCTTCGGTGATAACTTTGAGGCTGATGTTAAGAATAGGGATATTATTTTGATAAGCATGAGCTATAGCGGCTATAAGCGTCGTAATAGTTGCACCTACACCGTCAACCCGTAACGAGACCAGTGTAACATTCTGACATACACCTATGGCACCGAAGGAATTATTACCATTTCCGGCAATAATTCCTGCAACATGCGTACCATGGCCATCGCGATCCGTTGTTGCTTCTACATTATCAGGCGCAAAATTTTCAGAAAGGACTGTGTCCACTTTCCCTTGCAGTTCAGGATGGCTTGCATCAATTCCGGAATCTAATACACCGATCTTTACATTTGAATTACCTGTCGTTATTTCCCATGCATCACTTAACTCAATGGCATTCGTATGCCAGCCGATATCGGAGGGAATGTCATCTTCCGGCGTAACAGGACCGCGGGACGCATCCAGCTCAACAGATTCTTCTGGTACATCAAAGGATATGAAATAATCAGGACCGACATAATAAATATCCTCCCGTTGCTCCAGTGCCTTTACTGCTTTAAGTACATTTTCCTTTCCCGGGGTCTCCAGTTCCAGACAGAGGATGGTCTTAAATGTCTCGGTGTTGATATTTCGATTCATGAAGGCAGCGTTAATATCCGGCTCTGCAAGCCGTTCGCCTCGCAGCTTTGCCTGCACCTTTTCCGCTGCCGCGGTAGATAAATTCCGAACGGATTTGCAAGCAACCTCCGGGAAATCCTTTGTGCTATAGCTCTTAAATTTCAAACTCGCTTCGTGGTTCAAGACCACCATAACGCGGTTATCTACAAAATTATCATCCTTGGTCGCGGTGTCAAAAACCTTCGTTTCTTCCTTTTTGGTATCTGTGGCATCTACGGCAGGAATGAAGCCTATATTTCCAATCGCCAGTGCCAATGCGATGATCAGCAAACAGCATACAATTCTTTTGAACATACTTATGTCTCCTTTCGTAAACCGGTAGAAAAATGGTGTACTCTTCTCGGTGGCGTGGCCTTCTGTCATTCAAGAACCATTGGAATCGCCTCCTTTATACGCTTTCATTTTATATATGCGATGAAGTGGGAGAAAGGTGACATTTACTTACTTCTCTATTGCAAATATTTTTTGAAGTAGATAAAAAGGCTTTGTCCGCATAATTCCTTTACACAGAGCGGTCTGTTGTTTCTGTTTTTGTATGCTTTCTATAGGTAAATTTTACCATACACCGGGTATTAAGTCAAGGGGTCAGGCGAGAAACCTGACCCCAAGCATTTTATTTAGCGGTGATTTCCAAGGCGTCGTCACGGAGGGTGACGGTGATTTCCGAAATGGGCGATTCGAAGGAGTCGATGATCTTTTCGGAGATGGGGTCTTCCAGCTCTTTTTGGATGGTACGGCGGAGGTTTCTTGCACCGTAGGTGATGGAAAATGCCTTCTTTACGAGGTATTCCCGGACACCCTCACCGAAAGTGACTGTAAGACCGCGATCCTTAAGACTTTGCTTCAGTTCAGAGAGCATAATGTCTGCGATGCCGAGGAAGTTTTCTTCCGTCAGGTGGTTAAAGGTGATAATTTCGTCCACACGGTTGAGAAATTCCGGACGAAGGAACTCCCGGAGGGCTTTCATGGTCTTCTCCGTGACCATATCCTTATCGCTTCTGCCGAAGCCTACGCCCCCCACCCTGCCCTCGGAGCCGGCATTGGAGGTCATAACGATGACGGTATTTTCAAAGTTTACCGTTCTGCCCTGGGCATCGGTGATGCGACCGTCATCCAGTACCTGCAAAAGCACGTTCAGCACGTCCGGGTGGGCTTTTTCGATCTCGTCGAACAGCACCACGCTGTAGGGCTTTCTGCGGATTTTTTCCGTCAACTGACCGGCTTCATCGTAGCCTACATAGCCGGGAGGCGAGCCGATGAGCTTGGAGACGGTATGCTTTTCCATAAACTCCGACATATCAAGCCGCACCAAGGAGTCGGGGGTATCAAACAGGTCGGCAGACAGGCATTTTACAAGCTCTGTCTTACCCACGCCGGTGGGGCCGACGAAAATGAAGGACACCGGACGGCG
This sequence comes from Faecousia sp., assembly GCA_045531015.1. Taxonomy (GTDB): domain Bacteria; phylum Bacillota; class Clostridia; order Oscillospirales; family Oscillospiraceae; genus Faecousia. The sequence continues at coordinate 387 of JAZSDE010000123.1, read as the reverse complement.
CTTGGGAGAAATGCCCACCCGGTTTCTGCGGATGGCTCTGGCTACCGCCTCCACCCCTTCGTCCTGACCGACGATGTGTTCTTTCAACCGGTCGGCAAGACCCTTGATCTGCTGATACTCCTGAGCCTTGATCTTACTGGCGGGGATCTTCGTCCACAGCTCAATGATGCGGGCTAAATTTTCCATTGTGACCGCAGGTGCGGGCAGTTTATCTAATTCCTCGATCTCGGCGGCTAAGGCGCAGAGCTTGCTGCGGATAGTGGCAAGCCGCTCGTAATGCTCATTTTCCGCATCCTCTGTAAGCATCCGCAGCTCCAGCTCGTAATCGTCCCGCTCCTTTTTTAGCTCTGCAAGGCGGGAGATCTCCTTGTTCCGCAGGTTTACATC